>JALYRR010000093.1 GCA_030855265.1 Bacteroidota bacterium
ACACTTCCATTGAAGTTATTACCGCCCAGATCGATCATCATAATACCTGATGTGGAGAACTGACCATTAATGGTGCATTGCCTTAAAGAAACACATGCATTTATACCGGAACCTGTGATCTTAAATGATCCCCCGCTTATGGTGGCTTGGTTGTTTCCTATGATGGTTGAATTCGAACCGATGGAGATATTTCCGCTTGCACTTCCTCCGCTGACAAGCAGTACTCCTCCGTCCACAGAAACGCTTCCGCCAATCTTTCCAGTGCTTTTTACAACATACACCTGATTTGTTCCGATAGTAATGCTTCCGGTAGTGTCAGTTGTAATAATGGTAGGCGAAGCATCAATCACTTTGGTAACTGTAAAGAGTAGGTTTCCACGTCCGTCATCAGCAATGGTTCCTTCTACCAGGGTACCATCCTTCAGGAGTGTTTGAGAAGTAAATTCAACTTCGGTTCCGGGTTTATAAGAAATCCGGGTCTGAGGATCGAAATCGGAAACAACGAGTTTTCCGCTAGAAGAACTTCCGGATCCCTGACCTAAAATAATACCTTTTGCCATAATAAATGTTTTAAAGTGAATATTGAATTTGTGTGACAATTATAATGAAATTTTGATAATATCCAATTTTTTTACGGAAATTGCCCATGTGATTAAACTAAGAAAACTGCTATTCCTCCTCTTGTTAGTTTTTCCGGCCGGCCTTTCTGCTGAAGGTCCGGAACAGGATTCCATTAAGTCAATTTTAGATACAGCAACAGGAATAAACAAGGTTAACCTGTTAAATGATATTTGTTTTACGCGCCGTTTTTCCGCCCCGTCATTTGCCATGAGCTCAGGCCGGGAAGGTTTGAAAGCTGCGCAAAAAGGGAAATTCAACATGCTGGTCGTTTACCTCCGGAATAATATTGGCTTATTGTACCTCGACAAAGGCCAATATGAAAAAGCACTAGAGAACTTTATTGAAGGAGCCAAAGTTGCTGAAAGCATTTCTGACAAGAGATCTATTGCTATGTCAATGGAAAATATAGGGATCATTTATCAGTATCAGCAACTGTATGAAAAGGCATTGTTGAATTTCAGTACGGCTTCAAAGATCTACAATGAAATAAATGATAAACGCGGTTCTGCTAATATCCTTAACGATTTTTAGAGCTCTTGGGCTTCGAGAACATGAAGCCCCGACGCTCTCCAACATTGGCGTAGTTTACTCTGCTTTAGGCGACAAAGAAAAAGCTCTTGAGTATTTTCTAAAATCACTGAAGTTCATGGAGGAGTTGGAAGATATTGACGGGGTCGCTAATGGATTGAACAATGTGGCGGTTATATATGAAGAGATGAAAAATTTCTCAAAGGCCATGGAGTATCATAAGAAATCATTGCGCTTAAACCGGTCACAATTAAATGACAGAGGTGTTTCTGCCAGTTTGTACAACATTGCACTTATCTATAAAAGTCAGAAAGATTACCAGAATGCGGTGTCTTATATCGACAGTGCAATGTTTCTTGCAAAAGAGCAGGGAGCACTGGAATCTATAAAAGAACACTATGCGACTCTGTCAGAGATTTATTATGAGAAGAATGATTTCAAAAAGTCATTGCATTATTACACGTTGCTTTTTGCATTAAAAGATACCTTGTTGAATAAAGACAGAAATAAACAAATTGTTGAGATGTCAACAAAGTATCAAACAGAGAAGAAAGAAAAGGAGAATGAGATCCTGAAACAACAAAATGATCTGCAGAATTTAAGTATCAACAGACAAAAAATAATTAACTACTCTGTGACGTTGGGATTGCTTCTCGTCATCTGTCTTGCTTTTTTTATTTATAAAGGATACAAGCAAAAGCAAAAGGCAAATTTTCAGCTGGAGGAGAAAAACCTGTTGATTGAAGAAAAGAACAAGATCGTTGAAGAAAAGAACAAGATCGTTGAAGAAAAGAATAAAGATATTACTGATAGTATAAGATATGCAAAACGCTTGCAGTCGGCGATTCTGAAACCAGAGCATGAAATAAAGGATTATTTTAATGATGCTTTCATTTTATTTAAACCCAAAGATATTGTCAGCGGCGACTTTTACTGGTTTGAAAAGTTTGGGCGATTGTCACTGGTGGCCGCCGCCGATTGTACCGGGCATGGAGTGCCGGGCGCGTTCATGTCTATTATTGGATGTAATCTTCTTTCTCAGGCGGTGAATGAATATGCGATTACACAGCCTGCGGCAATCCTTAATTCTGTTAATAAAGGATTATCAAAGGTACTTCAGCAAAAAACCGATAAAATAGGAGTGAGTGATGGTATGGACATCGCACTATGTTCATTTGATCCAGATAAAATGATACTGCAATATTCCGGTGCTTATAATTCCTTGTGGCTGGTTAGAGATGGGATAATGCAAGAATACAAGGCGAACAAATTCCCTGTAGGCGCATTCGTTGACAATCAGGTACGCATCTTCGATAATCATGAGGTAGCCGTTCAGGCCGGTGACATGGTTTATCTTTTTTCAGATGGTTTTCCGGATCAGTTTGGAGGGCCTGCCGGTAAAAAATTCAAGTACAAAAAACTTCAGGAACTCCTGATCAAAAATTCTACTTATAGTGCCGCGGTTCAACGGGAGGCTCTGGATGCCGCTTTCGCGAACTGGATCGGGAATTTTGAGCAGGTAGATGATGTCCTGATCATCGGTGTAAAAATCTGACCTTATTAAATTACTATCTGATTTCCGTTCATCATTTTAATTCTACCATTAATGTAATCTCCTTTATGGCTTTCCGGTATTGCCGTACATTTGATTAAGCATTTCACTCATGAGCCGCATCCTTCCTTTTTTAGTCTTGATTTCCTTTTCATTCGCCAGCTTTTCTCAGGTGTCCGATGAAAGAAAAAAACTCGCTGTAAATCGTGTGATTCAAGCACCTAAGATTGATGGTGAACTGAATGATGTTAGCTGGGTTAATGCAGAAATGGCTACGGATTTTATTCAGCGGGCACCAAAGCCAGGAGTTCCCTGCTCTCAAAAAACGGAAATTCGCGTGATCTACGATGATGTGGCCATTTATATAGGTGCACAAATGTTTGACAGTCGACCTGACAGTATTCTTCGGGAACTGAGTCAGCGGGATAATGAAGCGAATGCAGATCTTTTCGGATTGTTCTTCGATACATACAATGATGATATCAACGGATATGGTTTTTTTGTAACCTCCGCAGGTGTACAGATCGATGCAAGATATTCTGCCAACGGACAGGATTTTAATTGGAATGCAGTTTGGCAAAGTAAAGTTATATTCAATGACAAGGGGTGGTCTGTTGAGTTCAGGATTCCCTATTCCTCCTTGCGTTTCAGTGCGAAAGAAAAGCAGGACTGGGGAGTTAATTTTATCCGCAAGATCAGGAAAACTAGGGAGGATGCTTTTTGGAATGAAGTTAAGCCTGGAGTTGCCGGACTTATGAATCAAAGCGGTGACTTAACCGGTATCGAAAATATTAAATCACCTTTGAGATTATCGGTTACACCTTATGTTTCTGCCTACCTCGAAAATTATCCTTATGATCAGGAAGGGAAAAGCAATAATTCTTATTCTTTAAATGGAGGAATGGATATTAAGTACGGTATCAATGAAAGTTTTACGCTTGATATGACCCTTGTTCCTGATTTTGGCCAGGTGCAGAGTGATAATAAAGTGCTGAATCTTTCTCCTTTTGAAGTTCAGTACAACGAGAACCGCCAGTTCTTTACTGAGGGAACTGAACTTTTTAATAAGGGTGGATTGTTTTATTCAAGGAGGATCGGCGGTGCTCCGGTGAATTATTTTGCTCCGTATGCTGAATTGAAGGAAGGTGAAGTGATCAGGGATAATCCATCAGCAACGCAGTTGATAAATGCCACCAAGATTTCAGGACGTACAAGTTCCAACCTGGGTATTGGTTTGTTCAACGGAACCACAGCAGTAACATACGCCGTACTTACTGATACAAATGGTGTCGACCGACAGATCGTTACACAACCACTTACGAATTACAATGTGCTGGTTTTCGATCAGGCTCTCAGAAACAATTCATACATAAGTCTGATCAATACCAATGTTACGCGTGAGGGTCATGTATACGATGCCAACGTAACTGGAACCCAATTTAAATTCGTTGAGAAGAAAAATACATACGGAGTAGATGGCAGCGCTTCCTTGAGTCAGATCTATCATGCCGATTCATCCAAGCCGGATCTTGGATATTCGTATAATTTTTTTGCAGGAAAGATAAGCGGTGAGTGGCAGTATTTTGTTGGTTGTGATGTAAAGAGTAAAACGTATGATCCCAATGACATGGGTATTCTATTCCTGAACAATACGCTGGAAACTTTTGCTGAATTAAGCTATACTCATTTTCAGCCTGTGTGGAGAGTGAATAATTATTCTTTGTCGGGAGGTGTCGGTTATTCCCGTTTGTATCAGCCGGGGAAATTCTGGAATTTTAATATCTATGGAAATGGGAATACCACCTTTACGAAGAATTTCATGTCAACCGGATTTGGTTTTAACCTTGAACCCATCACGACTTATGATCACTGGGAACCACGGATCACAGGGAACTTTTATACTTATCCGAAAAATTACATGGGTAACTACTGGTTCTCTTCCGATTACAGAAAACGCTTCGCACTTGATGGACGTGTGAGATACAGATATTTCGAAGAGAACAATAGAAATGATTTTGCCTTTGGTATCGCTCCGCGTTTTCGTGTGAATAATAAATTATCATTCAATTATAATTATGACAGAGTTCTTCAAACGGATGACATAGGGTTTGTCAACTATGATGATTTCAGCAAAAGGATCACGTTCGGCCGAAGGAATGTACTCACGGTAACCAATCAACTGAATGCAAGTTATATTTTTACTAACAGGATGTCATTGTCACTGCGGGGCCGCCATTACTGGTCGAAGGCGGAGTATAGTCAATATTATTCCTTAAGTGATAAAGGTTATCTGTTTGATGATACTCAATATAAAAAAGATCACAATGTAAATTTTAATGCGTTCAATATTGATATGATCTACACATGGCAATTCTCTCCGGGAAGTGAAATGAGTGTTGTATGGAAAAATGCAATCTATACTTCGGATAATGTTATCCTGACCAACTACAAAGATGATTTCAGTCAAACCATCGACTCTCCGCAAACCAACAGTTTCTCAATCAAAGTGCTTTACTACCTTGATTATTCCATGTTGAAGAAAAGAAACAAAAAGGTAAATCGTAAGGCTGATGTTTGATAGGAAAATCACCTGGATAAAAATTTTTGATTCTGTTTCAGCTGCAGAAATGCAAATCCCGCTTGGTAAGCTGCAAACCATTCACACGGGCAAAAAGAAGATCTGCATTGCACATACAACTGAAGGGTTTTTTGCTGTCAATGACAAATGTCCACACAACGGAGCTTCTCTTGGAAACGGTTATTGCACCAAAGAAAACAGTATCGTCTGCCCGGTACACCGATATCATTTTGACCTCAGAACGGGAAGAGCTAAAAGCGGCCTGGGAGATTTTGTAGAGACCTATCCTCTGGAGATCAGAGAGGACGGCGTTTTTGTAGGATTTAAAGAATGGTCATGGAATCTCTTCTGAAACATTTCGCTTTCAATGTATCTTTTATTATCCTCCACGTTATATGTTCAGTTAACGTTCTAAAAAGGAGGTCCCATGAAACCATTTATTTCACTCGTTGCTCTTCTGCTTTGTATTCACTCGTTAAAGGCAGTTCCATGTAATCCGAATTCCATTTCTATAGAAGAAGCATCCCGAAAAGGTCTGATTAAACTTGTCATAAAAAGCAAAGGCGGTTATACCGGAGAAGTCATAGAAATGAAGATCAGGAATATAAGTTCAAGAGCTTTGAATCTCATCCTTGAAGCAGGAAGAAGACTTGATTCGAAAACGGATACAATTCAGGATATACTTGTGACTCATGAAGAAGAATTCTTTGTGTCATCCGGGATGGAGAAATCATTGAATGTATTTGGAATGTGTTGTCAGGCCAGTAATCATGCACCTGATGCAAAAGCAATCTACACTGTAGGAAAGATGGCGGATAGTGCCCTGATCAAACTTGCTCTGTTCATCAACAAAAATAATTATTATGATAACTACACGGCGCAACAGGCGGTGTGGGCGATCTCCGACAAATCATCAATTGGGAGTATCATTCATGCAGACAAAAAAGTGCAGGATGAATTCAGAAGTTATGTGTCCGCCTTAACCGGAAGACCTGTACCATCTTATGACGTTGAATACATGGAAGGTTCCGGATCTGCGATGGGGCAGGCAACCAAGATTGAAGGTGTTTTTGATTATGATCTTCCGGTGAACTGTCATGCAACACTTGGAATTTACAACAGTGCGGGGGAGCTTGTTCAATTATTATTTCGCGACATGGCGCATGAAAAAGGAGATCATAAATTGTTTTATACATTCCGCGTGTGGAAATTACCAGCCGGTACGTATTATGCGAAGCTGGATGCTGAAGGTATGCCTTTAAAGCAAATGGAAATTCAGTTTTAGGATGTTATTTTGCAAAGGCTTCTTCAAAAGAAAATGCATTTTTAAGTCGTACACCCTTTTCTGTTCTTTGAACAGTGCAGCATTCATTTACTGAATCATGTTCAAAAAATAAGATGAATTCTTCATCGGCAGCGCGGTTCAAAAAGATCTCTTTCTCTGCTAAGGTGAGTAAGGGCCTTGTGTCATAACCCATCACGTAAGGCAGTGGAATGTGTCCGGTAGAAGGAAGGAGATCCGCCATAAATGCTACAGTCCTGTTTTTGTAATTGATAAGCGGAATCATCATGGCATCTGTATGGCCGCGCATGTAGGCAATTTTGAAATGATCACCCAGTGAATTGTCGTTTTCACCGCTGATGAATTTCAGCTGACCACTTTCCTGAATAGGTAGAATGTTTTCTTTTATGAAACTTGCCTTCTCCCTGTTGTTTGGTTGTGTGGCCCACTGCCAGTGCTCGGCATTGCTCCAGTAAGTAGCGTTTTTAAAAGTGGTTTCATAACCGCTCTTTGTTGAATTTGATTTTATACTGCCACCACAGTGATCAAAATGCAGGTGAGTAAGGAACATGTCAGTGATGTCGTCAGCAGAGAATCCTTTTTGTTTTAATGAATTATGAAGGGTATCGTTACCATTCAGGAAATAATGGCTGTAAAATTTAGCATCCTGTTTATCTCCGATCCCATTATCGATCAGGATTAGTCTGTTTCCATCTTCGATCAGCAAGCAACGCATCGCCCAGTTGCAAAGATTGTTGTCGTCCGCCGGATTGGTCTTGTTCCACAATGATTTAGGAACCACACCAAACATGGCACCTCCGTCAAGTTTAAAATTTCCGGTATTGATCACATGTAACTTCATAAGCAGGTGCGGCAATTAAAAGAATTGAATAAGATTATTGAACGGGTTCCCCGTATTTGATAGCGCATCCTTTCAGCTTTTTTCCATTGTGCAGAACTTCAGCGCTGAAATTATATTTTTTTTCACTCATGCCATCCGTGCAAAATTCATTCTTGATGATTAAGAATAAGGAGGAGGAATCATTTTGAACAGAATACGTGAACTTCTCCTGATCAGCTACAGGTGCTTTGTAAGTGAAATGTTCTGTTCTGTTTTCCATCGGATAATAGATGTCTATTAAATCTTCGGATTGGGAGATTTGCACCTGCCAGAATGGTTCATTGCCGGAACACCAGTAGTCGTATGGAACACAGGTATTACGGGCATTTTTCTGCTCGATTTTTAAAACTTCTTTAACGATAAGAAGATCTTTACTTTTATTATCAGGCATTTCTCCTCTTACTTCGATGTAAGCAGTTTGTTTTGAATAGGCGCCTGGCATAGCTACTTTGTAAAGTGAATCCAGGCTGTTTGATTCATCCTGAACCAGGAAAATGATCCTTGGATTTTCACACCAGATAAATTTCCCGTTTGAAAATAAACCTTTGAATTCCGTAGGTGTCGGTATGGCGTTAAGACTATCGGTTTCAGTAGTGCTTTCCGTGGTTGTCTGTGTTGAACAAGAGAACAGAGAAAGTATCAAAAAGCTAAACAGGAGAAGATTCTTCATTGTATCAGAGTAAATTATTTTTTATTTTTCCAGTTCTTATAATGAGAAGAATCGATTTGTTTCAAAATATCTTTGATAGCGCCCGCCCAGTAATTTCTCATCCCTATTCCTACCGCTTTTCCGCTAACTTTTTCAGAGAGTAAAACCTTTTTGCTTGCAATATCAAAGAAGGTTACATACACATCCGCCATTTGAGAACCCTTGTTGAAATTCTCTACAATGAAGGAAAGGCCGATGCCATCTTTCTTATCTCCGTTGTATTTTTTAACCATTTCCTCAATTTCAGCCTGACTGATCTTTGTAGGATTAAAACCCATGCACTCGTCCGGATCGATTTTACTGTTCAATTCAGTTACAGGATTAAGATCATTATACACATTATCCTTTCTGAAAACCTTGCGCAGATCGAAATGATTAGGTTCGCTCAGGATCAGGGAATTCCAGGCAGGGATCCATTTTGATTTCATATCACTTCCGGTGGCTGCAGCGATACCTGCAGCCTGATCAAACCCTCCGACAAATTTCGCCTTCGTAAAATCCAATCCGTACCATGCGATTTCAGTGGCTGTAAAGATCTGTTTAACATCCTGGGCAATACAGTTTGTGATTCCAATGAACAGGGCGATTGTAAATATTTTTTTCATGAGATTGATTAATTAATAATGTGGATACAAAATTAGAATTCCAATTAAAATAGTGCAAATAAAAGTCCCGGCGAACCGGGACTTTTTATTATTCAATGATCAGCATTTCAACACGTCTGTTCTTTTGACGGCCAGCCTCCGTTTTATTATCGGCGATTGGTTTTTTAGAACCGAACCACTCCACTTTAAATCTGTCAGCTGCAATTCCTTTGCTCACCAGGTATTTTTTGATGGCTTCTGCACGCTTCTGAGAAAGTTTCAGATTGGTTGCGGCCTTACCAAGATTATCGGTATGACCTGAAATCTTCAATCTCCAGTTTTGTTTCTTGGCCATCAATCCTGCCAATTCATCCAATGAAGCAAATGATTCCTGTTTGATTAAATCTTTTGCTGATGCAAATTCAAGATTATCGAAAGCTTTTTTCAAAACTTCCGCCTCTTCTTTATTCAACTTGATAGCAACATCCAACGCCTCTTGCTGGTTCAATTTGTTATTGTCCGGTTTCAAAACAATGAATCGGAAGTAGTTATCTTTGCTGTCGCGAAGCGCTTTCTTGGATACACCACCCACAACAACTTTTATTTCGTTGGTAAGTTCAGTATCATCGCCTTCCAGCCTGAATATTACAAGTTCATCTGCAGGTAGGTCATCAAAATTGAAACCTCCATCTTTAGAACGTGTAACTGTTCTCAGTGTATTTCCCAAAGGATCTATCAGCGCCAGTTTAACTTCAGGGCAACCATTGTTGCTTGCAGGTCCTGGTTTTTCAGGACACTCGTCATTTTTGTCGATGATAAGATCGCCATCTTTATCCGGACAACCTTTGAATTCAATTCCTCCCGGTTGATCAGGACATTCGTCTTCTTTGTCAATGATCTTGTCGCCGTCTCTGTCAGGACATCCGTTAAATTCAGGTAGGCCTGGTTCTTCCGGACAAGCATCCTGCTTATCGATGATCTTATCGCCATCTTTATCAGGACAACCATTAAATTCAGGTGTTCCAGGTTCATCCGGGCAAACATCATCCTTATCCTGAATATGATCACCATCTCTGTCAGGGCAACCCATGAATTCCCAAACGCCGGGTACTTCTTTACACTTATCTTTCTTGTCTGAAATCTTATCATTGTCTTTGTCTCTTGGACGACCATACATAATTGGAATCTTAAGCATGGCATAAACATCAGCACCATAAATGTCTTTGCGTGTTACAAATGGTCCGAGGCTGTTTGAACCAACAATCAATGGTCCGATACGCAATGCAAGACCAATTTTTGTGTTTCCAGTTACATCATAAGAGATGGGAACGAATGCGCCAAACCATTTATGATCCCAGCGCGGAGTCAGGCTGAAAGTGGTAATGTCATGAACTTTCTCATTGTCCTTTTTAAATCGCGGTGACCAGTAAGGAGTGAAATTCACATAAAAATCTTTGTAAATATTATAGTCAACCTGCAGACTGAATGCGGTAGGAAGATTCATTTTATAATATTCATCACCGTCATCCATTTGGAAATTTGCGACAAGGGCACTGTCGAAATCATCTACGTTTTCTACACCGTCGAAATCATGCAGATTCCAGAAGCCGATATCTGCATTGAAGTTATGCGAGTATTTACCTTTTTTAAATTTGATGGATCCGATGTCAACTGCAGAAACACCTACACGCAATTTATATTTGTTTTTATCCTTGCGCGACAACCCTGTTTCACCATCCATATCGTATTTGAAATCTTCGTGGTCAGGACGCCATTCATAAACTACACCGAAGTCGAACCCAACGCTTGGTCTTCCGGTCTGTTTGTAACCGAGATTGTTCTCATCGCCTTCCCAACTCGTGGAGTGGCCATAACTTACATCAGAATTAAAAAGTGAAAGTGTTGTATCATTGGTGAATTCGTAATCGAGGTCACGAATGTTCATATATGCAGATTGAATTCCCTGAAGATACTTAACGGTAGCACCGGCTTTCAGGAAATGAGGGCCTTTGTCGGAGAATACGTGTCCAAAAGTAAGTCCGTATTCTGCCCAGGTCATGGTCTGAATGCTGAGATCCTTGTTGTTTAATTTAAGTGACCACAATTCAGGATATTCCAATCCATTGTATATTAAAGTCGCAAGTTCCGGTTCAATACCATCTGCATTGATCAGTGTTCTAACTTTCCACTTTAAGGCAAATGCATTTTTTGAATTGATGCTTACCATAAAGGAGGGAAGATAGAGCTGGTTGGAGAAATAAACTGATTTGTCTATGCTGTTGTTTCGCTGACTAAGATAATTTTCGGCAAAGGCAGTGTCTCTGAAAGCAGGATAATCACCTTTGAAAATTCCACCGGTGTGCTTAAGAGCGGATCTTTTTAATCCTACATAATTATTGTACGCAGCAGCGCTGAAACCAAAAAGATTGATGTCGGCTTTGTATCTGCTGTCAACCACAGAAGCTGGTTGAAGGTCTGTTCCGGTAACGCCCGCATAATTACTATTTATATACCCTAAAAAGTCCTGAGCATTAGAAAATTGTCCCAGACAAAGGAACATAATCCCAAAAGCGAGTAGATGTTTTTTCATGAAAGAATGATTTTTAAAAATGGTCCGATGAAGGTACTGCTTTTTTCCTAAAATGTCCAAATTACTGAAGCTGGTAAACGTAAACACTGTTATCCGGGCTGCCTGTAATCAGGTTGTATGCCCCTTCATTGTTGAGGTCGGTAATGGTAAACCAGGTTTTTCCTTTTAACGGAAATCCAGCTTGAAGGGAGCCATTGTTATTGAAAAGATAAATTTCCCCGGTACTTTGTGTTACCACACCGATCTTCCCGCTTTCGTCAGGAAATAGAAAAAATTGCGAGCCTGCAGAAACCGTATCCTTGAATTCATATTTAAAAAGAAGGGAGCGGTCCTGAGAAAAAACCTTGAGCTCGTTTCTTGTCAAAAATATAAACTCCTTGATCCTGTCGTTGTTTATGTCTTTGTAATCAAAATACGGCGTGGTTTCAAAATCCTGAAAACGGATGTTCTCGCGGGTTCCGTCAAGTCGGAGTCTGTTAACATTCCCGAGTGTATCGGAAGAAATGATCCAGGTTCGTGAGTAATCCTTTCCGGATTCAATATTTACCCTCGATTCCCCTTGCCGGTTGAGGATATAGGCTTTTCCTTTCACATCCACTGCACATAAATGATCCTTGTTGGCGGCACTAAAGTATTGCAAAGGAAGGTATACCGGATGCTGGGTTTTATCGAATTTAAAAGCAGTAAGTTGAACCCCATCGGCCTGGTAACAGACTATCCGTTTATTCTCTGTTGCAATGAATATGCGGTAGTCGCGATTGTTTTCGTAGTCAATTACTGAGATGGAATTTGTTGCAGGAGATCTTAATTTTACCGGAAATCCTTTCATATCATTCCCGTTTCGATCGAACATGTAAATAAAACTTCTGGTGTTGAATACCATTTGAAGTTTATCGTTTTTGAGAACATCCACCTGAGTCACTTCGCTCATGATCTTTTCATTGAGCTGCTTGGTCCATATCAGCTTCCCTGTATTGCTAATGAGATAGATCTTGTTCGCATCATCCTGAACCAGAATTTCTTTTGCTTTGGTTTTATGGTTGATCAATGTAAAAGGTTTGGTGCTGATGGTTGTATCGAGCGGACATTCCCAGAGAGTGCCGGTTTCCTGCTTGAACGAAGGATTGTATTTAAGGAAAACGGTGCTGTAAAAGCCTTTGCTGCCCGAAGAGAATTGTATTCCCGCCGCTTCAAATTTCTGCAGAATATTTTTTTTCTTTTCGAGTTCGCCGGCAGATTTTAAACCGAGGTATGTTTTATAAATCTCTGTTGATTTATTGATCGCGGAATAAAGATAGATATTGGCTTCCGAAGAAATGTTTTCTGAAAATGCCTGATAGCTTGTGTTTTTTGAGAGCGTTTTTTTATTCTCTGAATCGATGATGAAATTTTGAATGGCTGTTCTTGAATTTCCGAAAACAATATAATTTCCGACTGAACTGAAGTAGTTTTCGGTAATGCCGGAGAAATTACTTCCAAGGAGATGAGGTAGAAATCCTTCGAGTACGATCCGCGAAATAAAATGACCCTGAAATGTAACCGTATCCTTTTCTGCAGGGTTAAATAAATTCAATGAATCCGGAATGCTTTTTCTTCTTTTATTTACAGAATCTGCTAAGGAATAAAGTGATGCCTGAGCTGATTCAAGATCGCCGGATTTAATAACAGCATAAGTGTTTTCCCTTAGGTCTTCGTTGGTCGATTCAGTTAACACCAGAGCAATTTCATTGTCAATCCACTCTGTTAATTTATTTCTGAATTCCGGATCATAGGCATCGGGATTGCCTGCTGAAAAAGATGAAGCATTTTTAAGGGAATACGTTTTCGAATCTTCAGAAAAGTTTTTAAAGTTGCTGATTCCGTAAAATAAAAGCAGGGCTGTTTTTGAAGGAAGTAGTTCAGTCACCTGAATTGTCTGCGGTTTTTGTCTGTTAAAACAGTTCAGGAAATCAGGAATATCATTC
>JALYRR010000094.1 GCA_030855265.1 Bacteroidota bacterium
CAGAATATCAATACCACAAGCATCTGCGGAAGCTTGCTGCAAAAAATAAAGTGTTCAATTCCTATATCGGACTTGGTTATTACAATACCATCATTCCGCCTGTTGTTCAACGAAATATTCTTGAAACCCCGGGCTGGTACACTGCTTACACTCCGTATCAGGCAGAGATCGCGCAGGGAAGGCTTGAAGCTTTGCTGAATTTTCAGACAATGATCATGGATCTGACAGGACTTGAGATCGCAAATGCATCTCTTCTTGATGAATCAACCGCTGCCGCAGAAGCAATGGCTATGCTGTTCAGCAGCCGTTCCCGCGATGCTGTTAAAAACGGCGCTACCAAATTTTTCGTTTCCAGTGAATGTTATCCTCAAACCATCGATCTGCTGAAAACCCGTTCTGCCCCAATGGGTATTGAGCTGGTGATCGGCGATTATAAACTGCTCAGCCTCGACAATTCCATTTACGGAGCCTTGTTGCAATATCCTACCGCAGACGGGAAAGTGAATGATTATGCTGATTTTGTTAAAAAAGCAAAAGCCAACGGAACAACAATCGCTGTAGCAGCAGATATCCTGAGTCTTGTTATGTTAACGCCTCCGGGTGAATGGGGAGCCGATATCGTTGTCGGAAATACCCAGCGCTTTGGTGTTCCAATGGGATACGGCGGACCTCATGCAGCGTTTTTCGCATGCCGTGAAGAATATAAGAGGATTATACCGGGCCGCATCATTGGAGTTTCAGTTGATTCGAACGGGAATCCTGCATTGCGTATGGCATTGCAGACACGTGAGCAGCACATCCGCAGAGATAAAGCAACTTCAAATATCTGTACTGCACAGGCTTTGTTAGCCATTATGGCCAGTATGTATGCTGTTTATCACGGACCCGAAGGAGTTAAAGGGATAGCTCAGCAAGTACATTTAACTGCAGTTTCATTAGCTTCTGAATTAAAGAAGCTGGGATACAATGTAGAAGAAGGAATTTTCTTTGATACCATCAAATTGAATGGAACCGAGAACGCTCAGATCCGAATTCTTGCAGAAGCAGCAGAAATCAATTTCCGTTATACGGATACCGGTATCAGCATCGCTGTTGATCAAACCACTCATATCAATGAATTAAATGCGATCATCGGATTGCTTGCAAAAGCTGCAGGCAAAGAGCCGGTAGTTCTTACAGAAGAGCAGGTGTTCAAGCAAAAGTCCCTGATCAGTATGCGTAAGTCCGCGATTCTTACACATCCTGTATTTAATTCTTTTCACTCCGAATCAGAAATGATGCGCTATATCAAACGTCTGGAGAATAAGGATCTTTCATTAACGCATTCCATGATATCTCTCGGATCCTGCACCATGAAGCTCAATGCAGCTTCTGAGCTGATGCCGATCACTTGGCCGGAGTTTGCTCATATTCATCCTTTTGTCCCGGTTGACCAGGCAGAAGGGTATACAGAGGTAATTGAAGATCTGGATCGCTCACTAAGTGAAATAACCGGCTTTGCAAAAATGAGTTTTCAGCCGAATTCAGGCGCTCAGGGCGAATATGCGGGGTTGTTGGTGATTCAGGCTTATCATCGTTCACGCGGTGAAGGACATCGTAATATCGTACTGATCCCGACTTCTGCTCATGGAACAAATCCTGCAAGTGCTGCCATGTGTGGTTTGCAGATCGTTTTGGTGAAGTGCGATGAAAAAGGAAACATCGATGTGGCAGATATGCGTGAGAAAGCGGTAAAACACAAGGATAATCTATCCTGCCTGATGGTGACTTACCCAAGCACACATGGTGTTTACGAAGAAAGTATTATAGAGATTACGGATCTGATCCACGCGAATGGCGGACAGGTTTATATGGACGGTGCAAATATGAATGCCCAGGTTGGGTTAACAAGCCCTGGGAATATCGGTGCAGATGTTTGCCACCTGAACCTTCATAAAACATTCGCAATTCCTCATGGCGGTGGTGGCCCTGGAATGGGACCGATTGGTGTGGCTAAGCAGCTTGTACCTTTCCTGCCGTCTCACTCAATGATCAAAACTGGTGGTGAGCAGGGGATTCATGCAGTATCTGCAGCTCCATACGGAAGCGCCTTGATCCTGTTGATCTCTTACGGTTATATCAAGATGCTTGGAGGGGAAGGCGTTACAGAAGCTACTCGTATGGCCATTTTGAATGCAAATTATATTAAAGAATCGCTGAAAGGACACTATCCGACATTGTATAGCGGAAAGAACGGACGCTGCGCCCACGAAATGATCCTGGATTGTGCAGCTTTTAAAAAAGATGCCGGAATTGAAGTAGGTGATATAGCCAAGAGATTGATGGATTATGGTTTTCATGCTCCAACGGTTTCATTTCCTGTTCATGATACCTTAATGGTTGAGCCAACAGAAAGCGAATCAAAAGAAGAGCTGGACCGTTTTTGTACAGCCATGATCAGCATTAAAAAAGAAATTGATGAGATCAGCGCCGGAAAAGCAGATAAGGAGGATAATGTGATCAAAAATGCTCCACATACCTCAAGATCAGTGATTTCCGACAACTGGAATCATAGCTATTCACGTGAAAAAGCAGTTTATCCTCTTAAATGGATAAAAGATGCGAAGTTCTGGCCAAGTGTAGGCAGGGTAGACAATGCGCATGGTGACAGGAACCTCATTTGTGCATGCCCCCCGATTGAGAGCTATGCAGAAATGGAAATGGCGTAATTAATTTTCGATTAATAATTTGATAATATAAGATGGCATGCGTAACTTTGTCATTCTTAAAATAGTATTTAATTTAACCCAATAATCTAATAACATGAAAAAAATTTACACGCTAGTTGCTGCGGTGGCTGTAGTTTTGTCTGCCAATGCACAAACAAAATCAATGTCAACAGGGTCAGTTTCCACTACCCCTTATTCCAATTCTTTACAAGTAAGAGAATCTTCTGCTCTAGGTGATACAGTAATGTATTTTGACGGAAATTTTTTCTCCGGAAACGGAGTAAGTATGACCAGTACTCCTCCTTTTAATTCTGTAAACGAAGACATCGATAACAAAGATGTTGCAGCTGCTTTAGCTACTTCTGCTTACGGACCAAAATCTGCTTATGTATTTTACTATGAGTTGTTGCCAACTCCGGGAGATACAAACGTTTATTTTTCTGCAACCTCTTGGTTTAATCCGGTTGGAATTGCTGACAACTGGTTCTCTTTCGGACCAATCACAATCCCTGCTGCAGGTGCTAATTTGACTTGGGGTCATCAATACAATGATGGTGCTTACAGAGATGGATATGAGATCCTTGTTTCTACAACTGGTCTTACTAACTATTCTGACTTCACAAACGCTCCGATTTTTACTGTAGGTAATAACGCAGCTTCAACTGCTGGTGATACAGTAGGTACTCCTAACTTGGTGTTCGCTCCAAGAGCTGCTAGTTTAGCTGCTTATGCTGGTCAGGACATCTACATTGGTGTTCACCACAATGCAAATGACATGTTCATCGTTAACTTTGATGACTTTTTGATCCTTGAAGGAGCAGTAGGAATCAACGAAAATGATTTCGTGAACGGTGTTAAAGTTTTACAGAACATGCCAAACCCTTTCAAAGGAATCACTGGTATCAACTACGAATTACAAAGCAATTCTTCTGTTTCTTTATCTGTATATGATGTAACTGGTAAAAAAGTTGCTGAGCAGAAAGAAGGAGATATGAATGCTGGTAAGCACGTTGTAAAGTTCAATGCTGAAACATTGGCTTCAGGTGTATACTACTATTCTTTAAAAGTGAATGAAAACACCACAGCTGCTATGAAAATGGTAGTTATCAAGTAATCATTCTTTCAAGCATTGAAAACCCCGTCAGGATTAATTTCCGGACGGGGTTTTTTAATTCCTTATTCTCAAAAATTAAAATTTTGGTTTTTTGAGGAATTTTATATAATTTGGTCTTTTAAGAAATACACTAACCCTTAATTTTAAAAACACAAACGATGAAAAAAATTTACTTAATCGCAGGAGCAGTGGTTGTTTCAGCATCTGCTTTCGCACAAGGCGGTTCATTCAGCGGTAATGTTGTTGCAAATTCTGCAAAAAACATCCCTGCTAAAACTGCTCCATCTCAACGTCTTGCAACTGATACGACTGGTATTGGTTTCAATGTGATCACAAATGTGACTTTCCTTCCTGAGTTTGCTCCTAACAACAGTGTTGTTAACTGGGGTTATTTAGGTGGTGGTTATATTTTCGGTAACAACGTATTTGGTGGTTTGAATATCTGTGCTCAAGGATACCAGAATTTGAACACTATGCCTGTTGAGGTGGATGGTGTGATCTTATGGTTCGCAGGAATAGAAAACGACATGGGTTCTTCTGCAACTTCTAAAGTTGTAATTAAAGCATACGATATGGCTCCGAACAAAGCTTGTAACACAAACGGTGCTGGAACTTTCAATACAACAGTTTTGAATGATGATGGCCCTACAGGTGCTCCAAAAGCAACTGCTGATCTTTTGTTCTCAGCAATTGATACTACTTTCTTAGCTGATAACTATGTTCCTTTTTCTTCGCCTCCATCTTTCGCAGCGGATTTTGCAATCGCAGTTGATTTCAATACTCTTGCTCCTGGAGATACTGCTGGTTTGTATGCAGATCAGGAAGATGATGCAGGTGAATTAGATTACGCTTTCCATTTTTACAGTGGAAAATGGCACACGACTGACCACTTGTTCAGTGATCCTGCTGTTGCAACTGAAAACGGAACTGGTGCATTGAACAACGATATCGCAATTTTTGCTGTATTCGGTGATGCAACTGGTGTTAACGAATTCTTCAACGGAATGAAGTTGACTACTTACCCTAATCCTGCTTCTGTTAATTCTAAAATTGAGTACACTCTTGAGAAAGATTCAAGAAATGTGAGCATCACTGTATTCGATCAGGCAGGCCGCAAGGTTCTTGAAAACAAATACGATGAGCAGTCTGCTGGTTCTTACAAAGTAGATGTTGAAACTATCAACCTTGCTTCAGGAACTTATTTCTACCAGTTACGTGCAAACGGAAACAACTTCACTAAGAAATTAGTTGTTGCGAAATAATTCATTCTTCTTTTAATAAAAACGCCCTTCGGTTTTCCGAAGGGCGTTTTTTATTTCCTATGTTTATTGAATTATTAAATTGTTCTGATTGTTTACCGGAATTTTGATTTTAATTCCTTCATGAATTTTGTTGCATACACAAAATCATTTATCTCCTGATTGTCTGTCCGTAGAATATCCTGCTTGCTGCCTTCCCACCATTTCTCTCCTTTGTAAATAAACATAATATTATCACCGATTTCTAAAACGGAATTCATATCATGTGTGATCACTACAGTAGTGATGTTGTATTCTTCTGTGATCTCTTTTATCAGGTTATCGATAACGATAGATGTCTTTGGATCCAACCCTGAATTCGGCTCATCGCAAAATAGATATTTCGGCTGAACAGAAATGGCTCTTGCAATCGCAACACGTTTCTTCATTCCTCCGCTAATCTCAGAAGGGTATAATTTATTGGCATTCGGAAGATTTACACGTTGTAAACAAAAATTGGCGCGATCTCTTTTTTCATCTGCGGTAAGATTTGTAAACATGGAAAGCGGGAATACAACATTCTCCTCTACTGTTTGGGAATCGAATAATGCGCCGCCCTGGAAAAGCATTCCGATCTCTTTTCGGATCTCTTTCTGTCCTTTGAAATCAAGATCGAAAAAACTTCTGCCATCGAACAGGACCTGTCCGCTATCAATATCATTCAATCCCACCATGCATTTCAGCAGCGTAGTTTTTCCTGAACCGCTTTCGCCGATGATAAGGTTTGCCTTGCCGGCATGGAATTTAAAGGAAATGTCCTTAATGACATTTTTGCCGGAGAATGATTTTGTTATTTGATCGATCTGTATCAAACCAGCAATAATTGAGTTAATAGAAAATTAAAAACAAGGATGAGTATGCTGCTGTATACAACCGCTTTGGTGCTTGAGCGCCCCACTTCCAATGCTCCTCCTCTTGTAAAATAACCATGATACGAAGAAACGGAGGTGATGATGAATGCGAAAACAGCAGTCTTTATCAGTGCATATATTACGTTGTAGGGCCTGAATTGATAAGTGATTCCGTAGGTATATTCATAATCTGTGACAACGCCTGTGAGGATTCCGAAAATATAACCACCGAAAACACCCAGGAACATCGAGAAAATGACAAGAATAGGATTGAAGAAAACAGCGGCGAGGATCTTGGGTTGAATCAGGAATCCTGCGGAATTGATCCCCATGATCTCGAGTGCATCGATCTGTTCCGATACACGCATGGTTCCAATTTCGGATGATATACTTGAACCGATCTTACCGGCCAGGATCAAACTGACAATGGTTGGTGAGAACTCAAGAACCATAGAGTCACGCACTGCAACACCCACTGCATAAAGGGGAATCAGAGGACTCTCAAAATTGAAGGCCGATTGAATCGTGATAACCGCACCCATAAAAATGGAGATGATCGCTACGATTCCAAGTGAACCGATTCCAAGTGAATTGATTTCTTCAAAGATGCGTTTTCGGAAAATGGAAACTTTTTCAGGCCTGCTGAATACCCTGTTCATGAGCATAAAATAACGACCGAAATGGTAGAATAAATTCATTGTATACCTGAAAAATTTTTCTTAAAAATAAGAATAATTGGGCAACAATCAGATTGTTTTGTTTTTGCTATATTTGTGTAACGACCTTCTTATGAAAACGCTACTAACTTTTGGCTTTCGCGCTATCCTTCTTTTGACGACGATTTCCCTTCTTTCCGGATGCTTTATGTTTCGTAAAAAAAACAAATGTGGTGATTGTCCGAAGTGGAAGTTGGAGCTGAACAATTATTTTCAGAAGTAGCGTTTTGCGAACATTCCAGAGTTCTAATCTCCTTTCTTAGTAGGCTTGTTCTCGATACCCGCCTACCGGCCGGCAGGCAAAATTTCGTGAAAAACGAAATCAACGAAAGTTGCATCCTCTTCATATCTCCTCTGCGAACTCTGCGTCTCCGCGAAAAAATCTATTTATTCGTTGCTTTAAAGAGATTGCCACGGCCTTTCTTCGAAGAGGCCTCGCAATGACGCTCCGTAAGGTCTCTGCGCACTCTGCGTCTCTGCGAGAAATATTTCTTCTCCGTTTCCACTGCGGTAAAGAAGCGCCCGACTCAAAATACCCTCTTTTAGGTATCGCTTTCTGCCTTCTTTCGCCCATTAATACCGTACTTTTGTAAACTAATGAAGAAAGAGTTGAAAAATCTCTCACAGTTGAAAATTGGCCAAAGCGCAATCATTGATTCTTTTACAGATAAAGTGATGGCGCTTAAACTCATGGAAATGGGTTGCACTCCCGGTGAAATTGTGAGTCTTGATCAGATCGCGCCTCTTGGTGATCCGATTGCAATCTCCGTTTCAGGATATCTTCTGAGCCTCCGCAAAGAAGAAGCATCCACGGTTCTTGTTTCATTGCTGACCACTAAAAATTAATTCTCCCTTTTGTGGCGGCCACTCCATCATTCGTACATTTTAATGAGAAGCCGGCTTTAAAAGTTGCATTGGTTGGTAATCCCAACAGCGGCAAATCAACACTCTTCAATGCCTTAACAGGGCTGAATCAGCGAACCGGAAATTTTCCCGGGGTCACCGTTGATAAACGCTCCGGTCATGCAAGGTTGTCATCTCAGGTGATGGCCGAATTCATTGATCTTCCCGGCACTTATAGCCTCTATCCAAAATCACTCGATGAGCGCGTTGCCTTCGAGGTGCTTTGTAATAAAGACAATCCCGATCATCCTGATGTTACCATCGTAGTTGTGGATGCCAGCAATCTCAAGAGAAATTTATTTCTTGTTTCTCAGATCATTGATCTCCGAATCCCTGTTATTCTTGTGCTGAACATGATGGACATCGTGGAGAAGGAAGGAACATCCATCGATACAGTTCGGCTTGCTGAGCGAATGGGCGTAAAGGTGGTTAGATTAAGTGCAAGGAATAAAGAAGGAATCGAAGAGTTGAAACATGCCCTCATTCAGCCCTTGCAGATCCCTCAATATGATTTTGTTGACCTGCGGAAAATTGCTCCTGAAGCCATAGAACGCGTTCGTAATGTAGTGGAGTTGAACAGCGATTTTGCTGCTTTCCAGATCATCAATACGCTATCGGAAGATTATTATTATGACGGGAACAAATCCCGTCACAACAGCATTGTGGATTCTCTCAACACGTTAATCGTAGACAGGAATCGTCTTCAATCACTCGAAAGTGTGGAGCGTTATAAAGTCATCAACCGGATTGTGGAAGAGTGTCAGATAAAGCGCTCGGCCGTTAAGACACGTTCCTTTACTCAGAAAGCAGATTCATTTATTACTCACAGGATCTGGGGATATTTAATTTTCCTGATCATATTGTTTTTCATTTTCCAGACGATCTTTTTTCTTGCCGCCTATCCGATGGAATGGATAGAAAGTATGTTCCTGTCAATTTCCGGATGGGCTTCAACCGCTTTGCCCGAAGGCATTTTAAGCGATCTTCTTGTCAACGGAATTCTCGCAGGCTTGAGCGGAGTGGTGGTTTTTGTTCCGCAGATTGCATTGCTGTTTGCTTTCATTGCAATTCTTGAAGACACAGGATACATGGCACGTGTGAGCTTCATCATGGATAAGCTCATGCGCAAATTCGGTCTCAACGGGCGAAGTGTAATCCCGCTCATCAGTGGCGTTGCCTGTGCAGTGCCGGCTATCATGAGTGCGCGCACTATCAGCAACTGGAAGGAGAGGATCATCACCATTATGGTTACTCCGCTCATGAGCTGTTCTGCACGACTTCCGGTGTACACATTACTTATTTCATTGGTTGTTCCACGAGCGGAAAATTCAGGTTTCTTTAATTTTCAGGGCCTTATCCTGATGAGCCTTTACCTGATCGGTTTTATTGCAGCAATCGGCTCTGCACTTATTATGAAATGGATCCTGAAAGCGCGGGAGAAAAGTTATTTTATCATGGAGCTTCCTGTCTATCGCCTTCCTCAGTGGCATACCATCGGGCTCACTATCATTGATAAAGTAAAAGTATTTCTTTGGGATGCGGGAAAGATCATTGTCGCGATTTCAGTGATATTGTGGTTCCTGACTTCTTATGGTCCAGGCGACAGATTTAAGCAAATTGATGCTAAGTACAGTGAGACTTCCTACAACGGAAATTCAGGAAAAGAGTTGGAAGCAAAGATCGCGTCTGAAAAGCTGGAAGCTTCCTATGCGGGGATTCTTGGTAAGTCGATCGAGCCCGCGATCCGTCCACTAGGTTTCGACTGGAAGATCGGGATTTCACTGATTACATCTTTCGCTGCAAGAGAAGTTTTTGTAGGGACCATGGCTACGATTTACAGTGCAGGAGATGCAGACAATACACAATCTGTAAGAGAAAAAATGGCTGCAGAAAAAGATCCGGAAACAGGTCTTCCGAAATTTTCACTAGCCGTAGGATTTTCTCTGATGATCTTTTACGCTTTCGCAATGCAATGCATGAGTACACTGGCAGTGGTGTACCGGGAAACCAAGAACTGGAAATGGCCTGCGATCCAGTTTCTTTTTATGAGTGCGCTCGCTTATCTATCCAGCCTTTGTGTGTATCAATTGTTGAAATAATTTTAAAAAAAACGGAATGGTTTTTTTAAATTTGTGAGTAGCCCTGCATCCGAATCATGACCCAGCTGAAACGCAATCAATCCATACTTTATAAATACATTCCTGAGAAGGCAGTTCCTGTTATTTCGGAATGGATCTATACCTATGATTTTAAATTAAAGATCAAAAAAAGCCGTTCATCCAAATACGGTGACTATCGTCCCCCTTTAAAAGGGGAGAACCACCAGATCACTATCAATTACGACATGAATCAGTATGCCTTTCTCATTACACTGGTTCATGAAATTGCTCATCTCACCAACTGGAACAAACACCGTGATAAGGTGAAGCCTCATGGAGAAGAGTGGAAGACTCATTTTAAATTACTGATGCATCAGTTCATGATCCCGGAAATATTTCCCCCGGATGTTATCAGCGCCTTGCGTAAGTACATGAGTAATCCGGCAGCTTCAAGCTGCTCCGATACGAATCTGCTGCGCATCCTTAAAAAATACGATGAGCGTCAGGATACAGTTCTGCTGGAAGAATTACCGGAAGGAGCGACATTCCGGTACAACAAGGAACGTGAATTCAAAAAAGGAGAGCAGGTCCGGAAGCGCTTCAAATGCAAGGAATCCGGCACCAACCGTTTATATCTGTTCAATCCACTTACCGAAGTAGAGTTGCTGGAATTGCCTCCCGCCCGTCAGCAAGCCATGGGTTTTTCTATCGCCACACCAACTGCAGATCTGTCTAAATAATCGATTTTTCCTCTGAAACCTGTAGGGTTTTTGTTAAATTTGCTCTCAGTAGAACGTCCCTGTGAAAGCAGGCTTAAACTGAATTAAATGAGTACAGGAATGGTGGATAAGCAAACAGAATTGAAAGTTTCAAAACTTGCTGAGAATATTATCGGATCGGAGATCATTAAGCTTGCAGCTGAAGTCAATGAAAAAATAAAAAAAGGCGAGAAAGTCTATAATCTCACAATCGGTGATTTTAATCCCAAGGTATTTCCTATTCCTGCGGAGTTGAAGCGTGCTATCATCACAGAGTACGAGAATGATATGACCAATTATCCTGCTGCCGACGGGATGCTTGAATTGCGGCAGGCTGTTTCCAAATTATTGAAAGAGCGGGGAGAGCTGGATTATAAAACAGATGAAATTGTAATTGCAGGTGGCGCGCGTCCTGTGATCTATGCGATATTCCGTGCACTGGTTGATGAAGGCGATACTGTTGTATTCCCGGTTCCTTCCTGGAACAACAATCACTATACTTATCTGAACAATGCAAAGCCGGTGTTAATTGAGACAACTGCTGAGAATAAATTCATGCCTACAGCTGCGGATCTGAAACCGCATATTGCTAGAGCGAACCTGTTTGCTCTTTGTTCCCCGCTGAATCCAACGGGTACCACCTTTCGTAAGAAAGATCTTGAAGAGATTTGTGACCTGATTCTTGAAGAAAATAAGAAGCGGGAAGCTAGTGGAAAGAAGCCTTTGTACCTGATGTATGATCAGATCTATTGGGCGCTGACTTTTGGTGAAACAGTTCATTACAATCCGGTTACGCTTCGTCCTGAAATGAAGAACTATACTGTATTTGTGGATGGAATCTCTAAATCTCTTGCTGCGACAGGTGTTCGCGTTGGATGGAGCATGGGTCCGAAACGTATCATTGAGAAAATGAAATCCATTCTTACACATGTGGGTGCCTGGGCGCCGAAAGCAGAGCAGCTTGCTACTGCCACTTATCTGAATGATCTTGCGAGCTACGATAAATTTCTTGACAATATTAAATTGCACATCAACGACAGGCTTGTTGGTTTTTACAAAGGATTCCAGGCATTAAAATCCGAAGGTTTTCATGTGGACGCCATCGCTCCGGAAGCTGCTATTTATTTGACAGTTCGTTTTTCATTACACGGACAGAAAACCGAAGATGGAACAGAGTTGAAAACAACCCAGGATGTTACCAAATATATTCTGGATGAGGGGAAAGTGGCGCTGGTTCCTTTTTATGCTTTTGGTGCATCTTCTGAATCAAGCTGGTATCGTTTGTCCGTAGGAACATGTAAGCTGGAGGATGTAAACGGTGTGATCGAAAATTTACGCGCCGCATTAAAGAAACTGAAATAAGACGAATAGAGAATTTAACAAATATCATTCTTAAAGTGAAGAATAACTATTGTGTAATAATGGCGGGTGGAGTTGGAAGTCGTTTCTGGCCAATGAGCAGAACCTCTCATCCAAAACAGTTCATGGATATTCTTGGAACAGGTAAAACTCTGTTGCAGCAAACCTATAGCCGCTTTCTGCGTCTCTGTCCGAAAGAAAATATTTTCATCGTTACCAACGATTCCTATGTTGATCTCGTGAAATCGCAGATCAAAGGAATTTCTCAAAACAATATTTTAAGTGAGCCTGCAAGGAAAAATACTGCGCCTTGTGTTGCTTATGCCTGTTATAAAATTGCTCAGTTGAATCCTGACGCCATCACAGTGATCGCGCCTTCTGATCACCTGATTACGAAAGAAGACACATTTGTAAAAGCGATCAAAGCCTGTTTCGCAAAAGCCACTTCGGAAGATTGTCTTGTTACACTGGGAATTCGCCCAAGCCGTCCTGATACTGGTTATGGCTACATTCAGTTTGTTGAATCGGAAGTGAAGGAAAAAGACAAACGGATCAAAAAGGTAAAGACATTTACCGAAAAGCCGGAATTGGAAATGGCCAAATTCTTTTTGCAGAGCGGCGATTTCTTATGGAACTCAGGGATTTTTGTCTGGAGTGTGAAGAGTGTGATCAAAGCATTTGAAACGTATGCTCCCGATATGGATTCGATTTTCAAAGAGGGGAACGACAAGTACAATACGCCTAAAGAAGAGGCATTCATCGCGGAAGCATATTCAACCTGTAAAAATGTTTCTATCGATATTGCATTGATGGAAAAAGCGGAGAATGTTTATGTACGTTCTTCTATTATCGGCTGGAGCGACCTTGGAACCTGGGGTTCTTTATATGATCATATTAAACATGACGCTAACAACAATGCGGTAGTTGGAAAAAATGTAATGTTGTATGATTCCAAAAACTGTATTGTGAATGTCGCGAAAGATAAACTTGTTGTGATGCAGGGACTGGAGGATTATATTGTTGTGGAATCAGACGGGATTCTTCTGATCTGTAAAAAGGAAGATGAACAGCAGATCCGTACGTTCGTGAATGATGTGAAAGTAAATAAAGGGGAGAAGTTTGTTTAACCAGGTGTAGGTTTTACCAAAAGGCACTGAGGACAAGAAATCATTCATCAATCATCAATCATCAATCATCAATCAACAATCAACAATCATCATTCACCATTCAACATTCACCATTCACCAATCAACATTACCCACTACTTCCCGCGATACTGGTCATTCTTTTTACCGCGGTAGGCGCCAGAAAAGTAAAGGATGATCTTAGCACCAATTATTGATTGTTCCTGGTTCCAATCGGCAAAAATGCTTGCGCCAATCCCTACATCATAGGTAATTTTTTTAACCGCTTCTGCCTGGAGATAGATTCCCGGTTTGTTGAAGG
>JALYRR010000095.1 GCA_030855265.1 Bacteroidota bacterium
ACAAGCGCAGTGGAGGTTTCAGGCAAGTGCCCTTCTTCTTCCAGTTTGGCCAGTAATTTATTCGTGCATTTCTTGCTTTCTTCTACATTCGGCTGATCGAAAGGATCCATCTCCAGTACCGCTCCCGCTACCGCAGTTGCAATTTCCCAGCGAAAGAATTCTCTGCCCAGCTCCATTACATCTTTTATCTGAATATTGATCAAAGGGTAATCAAGAAAAGTAAAATCTTTTAAGCGCTGATTCTGTACATAATCAGGCTCATTTATAAAACCGATTGAAAGGAAACAACGGTCTTTTCCGTATGTATCTATTTCCAGTAATGGAATACCATTGATAGGAAGAATTCCTTTCCCTTGTTTTCCTGTGCTTTCAGCTATCAGTTGCTCCAGCCATAATCCAAAAGAGGATAATTCCCATGGCATCAGGTAGGTTAGTTTATTACAACCTTTGGAGGCCATCTCTGCAATGGCAACTCCCAATATAACTCCCGGATTTTGTGATGCAGGCACATCAGGACCGCATTCTTCCATCATTGATTTTGCCTGCTGCAAAAACGCAGAAATATTAATTCCGATCAATGCGGCAGGAATGATTCCGAAATAGGACAGAGCCGAAAATCTTCCTCCGATATCCGAGAAGTTAATAAATAATTCGCGGAAGTTTTTTTTTCTGGCCAGTTTAGTCAGGGGAGAACCTTCATCGGTGATCGCAATAAAATTATCTCCGGCTTTCTCACCCTTCAATTCAAAAACACGAGCGTAGAAATAATTAAAGAAGGCCATTACCTCTGCAGTATTTCCCGATTTACTTGAAACAATAAACAAGGTATTTTCCATGCTGATGCCACTCTCCGTTTTTTTCACGCTCTCCGGATCTGTACTGTCCAAAACGATCAGCCTCATCACCTTGGAGGTTTGAAACGTTTTCTGAAGGACATAAGGTGCAAGGCTGCTTCCTCCCATTCCCAGAAGAACCACTTGCCGGAAACCTGCCGCATACATTCTGTCGCGGAATGATTCAATCTCAGGCACAGCCGCGAGCATTTTATCAACCACATCCAGCCAACCTAATGGAAGCGACTTTGCAACCGTTCCCGATGGTGTATTCCATAGTGATGAATCCTTGTTCCACATTCGTTGAACAAATTTTTCTTCATCCAGCTTGCGCAAGCGGCTATCCACCTGCTTCTTAAATTTTCCGAGTACAAAACTCTGTTCAACTCCTGTGTTCATGGCAGAAAGATTAATGTTAAAATTATTTATTGTGTTGTACGCTGTAATCACCAATGCTGAACTCTGAACTGCTGTTCCTGAATTCAACAAAATTTCCAAACATGGAATTGTTGATGTTGGCGCATGATATTTTTGTATTCGTTTGCACGATGCTGTTAATGATCCTGGAATCCTGGATTACGGAATTATTTCCGATAGAAACATGGGGACCAACAATCGAGTTAATCAGTTTTACATTGTCGCCGATATAACACGGCTCTATGATCACCGAATTTTCACAACTATGGCTTTTTGAAATCAATTGTGTTCCCTTGCTGAATTCCAATACACGCTGATTGGTATAAACGGTTGAATCTTTATTTCCGCAATCAAGCCACTCGGCTACTTTTCCAGGGCTGAACTTCATCCCTTTATTCTTCATATTCTCTAATGCATTTGTCAGCTGGTATTCGCCTTTATCTTTGATGTTATTATCGATCAGATACTGAAGTTCATTTCTCAGGTTTAAACCATCCTTGAAATAGTAGATCCCGATGATGGCGAGGTCTGAAACAAATTCTTCCGGCTTCTCTACAAAATCCGTGATCACATTCTTCTCATTCACTTTCACAACTCCAAATGGACGAGGATCTTCTACTTTCTGAACCCAGATAATTCCTTCTGATTTATCATCCATTTTGAAATCCGCTTTAAACAACGTATCCGCAAAAGCGATCACCACTTTACCTTCAAGTGTTTCTTTCGCACAAAGAATTGCATGCGCAGTACCAAGTGCTTCTTCCTGATAATAAACAGAACCTTTTGCACCTAATGAAGTTGCAATTCTTATCAGATTGTCTTCCGTTTCTTTTCCGAAATGACCGGTAATGAATACTACTTCTTCCACCTTTTCCGGACAGGCTTTCGCAATATCCTCCACAAGGCGCTGAACGATTGATCGGCCCGCTATAGGCAAAAGTGGTTTAGGTGTAGTAAGTGTATGGGGTCTCATGCGTTTTCCCATTCCGGCCATTGGTACAATTATTTTCATTTCTGAGGTGTTTTATGTGTCTATTAATAATTACAATCAGAAGGCAAATTTATTCCCGGGAAAAAGGTCTTTGGGAATTTTTCGTTCAGTCGGGTATTTTAATAGCCAGATGGGGCCAAAATTTGGGTGTAGCATTTTAAACTCCGGAACCGTTGAATTCAACCGAATTTCCCCATCCAATCCGAGTCAATTATTTACCAAGGGAAATTTTTACACGTTCGGCTATTCAAAATGGGGAATTAACGAATATTGAATATTATGCCTTTTTTATCTCCTTAGTTTTGTTTTAGAATATAAAACAGCTAAATCCATTTATATGAAAACAAGTGTTACTCAACTAAAACGGATCAATTCTGCTAAACTGAGTTATTTATCGGTGTTGTTCCTGTCTGTATTTACCGTAACTGAACAGGCAACTGCTCAAACCCAGGTGTATGACAATTTTGAAGGTTCAAAATCCCTTTTTTATGGTGCCAAGAGCGGCGTACTCGATACAGTTGCGAAAAACCCTTCACCGGATAAAGTAAACAGTTCGGCCAAATGTGCTTTATATGTTCGTAACGCGAGCAAAAAATTCGATAATATTAAAATGGTTCCTTCTGCAAAGCTTGCGGATGTAAGTCCTTTTGCCACCTACCTCGGAGTACCTCCCCAGCTAAAAATGAAAATATATACCACAGCTCCGGCTGGAACCCTGGTAGAAATTCTTTTGGGAAGTAAAGGAAGAAACAACGAATACCCTGAAGGAACAAACAGCCAGTTTCAGGCTTATACAACCGTAAGCGGAAAATGGGAAGAACTATCATTTAAATTTTCCCAGATCCCTGAAGGAAGTCAGACCGGTACCACTCATGTGGATCAGGTTACTTTGTTATTCAATCCCAACTCATCTAATTCCGACACCTATTATTTTGATGAGATCACAGGACCTGCCCTTTTATCCGGATCAGATGCAACAATAAAAGAAAAATAAGATTTAAGATTAACATATAATTAAACGCTTAAAAGCATAAACGTTAAACGATGTATAAAAATGACAAATTCGCCTTTGGATGGCCTGGCATCTCAGCAAAATGGACCTCTAGCGCAAAAAGCGGGGTGGGAACTTCATTAAATCCAAGCAGCAAAGTATGGTATTCTATCAGAAAAGGAATTTTGAACGAAATTTATTATCCACAGGTAGACCAGGCATGTACGCGTGACATGAGCCTGATCGTAACCGATGGTAAAGAATTCTTTTCAGAAGAGGAACATGATTGTGAACATCACATCAAGACCATCGCAAGAGGGATTCCCGGTTATCATATTACGAATTGTTGTAAAAAACATCATTACAGGATCGAAAAAGAAATCATTTCTGATCCGCAACGTGATACTGTTCTTCAGCGGATCCAGTTTCATCCGACAAATAAAAAACGCAAGGATTTTAAACTTCATGTTTTGCTGGCTCCCCATCTTGATAATCATGGTTCCGGCAACACCGCATGGGTAGGCAATTACAAAGGTATTCCCATGTTGTTCGCTCAACGCGGTGACTCCTCTCTTGCAATGGTTTGCTCTACTCCATGGAAAAAATGCTCCGCCGGATTTGTAGGATCTAGCGACGGCTGGCAGGACCTGAACAAACACAAGGAAATGGCCTGGCAATTTGAACGTGCTGAAAACGGTAACGTTGCCTTGACTGCGGAAGTTGATTTGGAAGAATTAAAAGGAAACAGTTTTGTGATTGCGCTGGGATTCGGAAGAAACCCTGAAGAAGCAGGACAGCGTGCAAGAGCAAGCATTATCGAAAGCTTCGACTATACGAAGACAAAATTTATTAAAGAATGGGAAAGCTGGCAACGCAAATTGCATGTGCTTGAAAATGATAAGAAAAGTCATTCACCAAAATATTTTAACATCAGTGCAGCGATGTTGAAAACACATGAATCAAAACGTCATCCCGGTGCACTCATCGCGAGTCTTTCTATCCCCTGGGGATACAGCCGTGGCGATGAAGATCTGGGAGGTTACCATTTAGTTTGGCCACGCGACATGGTTCAAACTGCCGGAGGGTTACTTGCTGCAAAAGCTTTCGATGATGCAAGAAGAGTTTTGAATTACCTCATGATCACTCAGGAGGTGGAAGGAAACTGGACGCAAAACATGTGGCTTGACGGATCTCCTTATTGGAGAGGTATACAGATGGATCAGACTTCATTACCGATCATGCTTGTTGATCTTGTTAAACGTGAGATCGAACTTACTGATGATGAACTGAAACATTTCTGGCCGATGATCAGAAAAGCAGCAAGCTATATCGTTATGAACGGTCCAATTACGAATCAGGACCGCTGGGAAGAAAATGCAGGATATTCAACATTCACCATTGCTGTCGAAATTGCTGCATTGCTGATTGCTGCAGAGCATGCTGAAAACAATAATGAACCACAGGTTGCTGTGTATTTACGTGAAACAGCAGATGCATGGAATTCAAGCATTGAGCGCTGGACGTATGTAAAAGGTTCTGACCTTGCTGAATTCGTTGGTGTAGAAGGATATTATGTACGTATCAATTCTAAGGAACCATTCGATAGCGACAACAAAGGCTCTGATCTGTTAACGATCTCCAATCGTCCTTCCGGAGAAAACATTTGCCCTGCTAACGAAATGGTGAGCCCTGATGCTCTTGCCTTAGTAAGATTCGGACTCCGTGCTGCAAATGATCCAAGGATCCTGAATACAATTAAAGTTATTGATGCCACCTTGAAGTATGAGCACCCTCTATCCGGGCCGGTTTGGTACAGATACAACGGAGACGGTTACGGTGAACATGCTGACGGCGGTCCGTTTGACGGAACCGGAATCGGAAGACCATGGCCTCTTTTAACAGGTGAACGCGCACATTATGAAATTGCTGCGGGCAACTATGAATATGCAGAATCCTTATTGAAAACATTTGAGAATTATGCCAATGAAACCGGTTTGTTCCCTGAACAGATCTGGGATGCAGAAGATATTCCAGAATTGGATCTTTACTCAGGAAAAGCAACTGGCGGAGCAATGCCATTGGTATGGGCTCATTCCGAGTACATTAAACTTTGCCGTTCATTGAAATCAAAACAAATTTTTGATATGCCTTCTCAAACACGTGAGCGTTACCTGGAAGATAAAAAGGAATCAAATATTGTTATCTGGAATTTCAGCACGCAGTATAAATACATTCCAAAAGGAAAAGCACTGAGAGTTCAGGCTGTTTCCTCGGCCACTGTTAAATGGTCATCCGACAACTGGGAAACCCACCATGAAGTTCACACACTGGATTCATCGTTAGGCATTCATTTCGCTGATCTTTCAACAGAAAATCTGGAGCATGAACAGGAAATCCAATTTACGTTCTTCTGGCATGATTCGGAGAAGTGGGAGAATCAATCCTATACACTCACAGTTGAAAAAGACAGAACATTAAATCATATTCCACCGGTTGAAAATGCTACACGCCCAGTGGTTGAACGAGACAAAATAAAAGTTTTCCTTCCTTCTTAAAAAAGGAAGAATAAATAAATAATTGCAAATAACTAATGCCATGATAAAAAGAAAGCCAAGACACATTTTCATTGTAGAAGACAGTGAAGTGTATTCCATGATGCTTGATTATATTCTTTCAAAAGACTCAGTTTACAACTTTGAAAGTTTTCGCTCAGGAGAAGAATGCCTTAAGAACATTCACCGTAATCCGGCCATTGTTATTCTTGATCACGGACTTCCCGGAATCGACGGCTACGAAACGCTTCTTCAGATCAAAAAACATGACCCTTCAATACATGTTGTTATGCTAACGAGTAATCAGGATAAAGTTCTTGAAGCCAATATCATCAAAGCCGGGGCAGATGATTTTGTTCTAAAACAAGGACACGGTGAAAACCAGATTATTGAAAAGATCGAGGATATCATTGACCGTGATATGCGTATCGCAAAGGCCCGAAAAAAATCAAGGATAAAGAAAATGGCCTACTGCATCATCATTGCCATCATAGTTGCATTTGGATTTTCATAAAAGAAAGCTAAAGAAAAAGAATTATGAAGATGTTACGACTTGTTTTATTAATCAGCGTATTTCTCTGTTGCTCTCTGTTGGGAAATACAGGGGCAATGGAGAATTCCTGCCTGATCCCTGTAAAACAACTGACAGGAAATGATTCTGCCACGGCTTTACATTCCGCCGGTCTCTTAAAACTGAACGCAGGTGAATATGTAGATGCCATAAAAATTTTCACACAAGCTATCGAAGCGGATCCAACCATGGCTTCCGCATACCTGAATCGAGCCCAGGCCAAAAAGCAACTACTTGATTATACTAGCGCCATTCAGGATTATAACAATGCTTTAAAACTTAAACTTACCTGGGAAGAATCTTACGAAGCCCATTTTAATAAAGGTCTTGCTCTTGCAGCACTTCAGAACTTAAGAGGTGCAATGTCGGATTTTAATAACGCGATCAAATTAAACCCTGATTATGCTGATGCATATTTCAACCGAAGCATCATAAAAGGAAGAATCGGAGATTATCCCGGTGAGCTTGCCGATATCAACAAGGTTATTGAAATAAGACCAAATGACCCTTTTGCTTATAACAGCAGAGGAATTGCCCGTTCTATGATGGGGGATTTTAACAACGCAATGAAGGACTTCAATAAATCCATTGAATTAGATCAAAATCACGCAGACGCCTACTTCAACAGAGGACTGATATATTATGATATGCAGAAATACAGGGAATCCCTTAATGACTTTACCGCGGCGCTTCAGATAAAACCCGATGCTGAAATTCATAACCGAAGAGCGAATGTACGCTGCAGACTAAATGACTTGAAAGGTGCATTTGATGATTACAGCGCGGCAATCAAATTGCAACCACAGTATTATGTTGCGTATTTAAACCGTGGTCTGCTAAAGTATGATCTGAAAGATTATGAATCAGCAATTGATGATTATGATAAAGCCATTGATCTGAAACCTGATTATGCATTTGCCTATTACAGCAGAGGACAGGCTAAAAACAAACTAGAGGATTCCAAAGGAGAAATCACTGATTATTCTCTGGCCATTGAATACGACCCGGAATACGAAAATGCATTTAAGGACAGAGGACTTGCAAGATATAAAAGTGGTGATAAAATTGGTGGATGCAACGACCTGAACCAGGCAGTAAAACTGGGCAGTGATGCGGCCTACTCCAGCCTTATCCAGTTTTGCAAATAAAAATGTGATAAAAAATTAAACACAGACATGAAGAGAACCATTTTACGAGTTAATATTAGAAACTTTTTTTTTATGGTATTCCTACTTTTAGTGGGATACATTCCTTTGAACGCTCAAATTGAAGTGGAAGAAGAACCAAAGCGTTTGTACTATGAACGTTTAAGAAGAGTTGAAAAGTTTCGTGACATGAAAGACTTCAGAGATGTTTTCCATAAAGACAGATACCTGATGGGAAAAAACAGGATCTCGGGGAATATTTCCTACAACACAGGCCGTATTGTCGTAAACGATGGAAGGGAATTCCGTAATGAATACCGAAGCGCATTAGGCTTTTACACGCGCATTCGTTTTTTCGAACAGTTCAGCATCAATACAACTTTCTATTATGATTTTAATCCGAGGGCTGCAGCAAGATGGACCTCCAACTTCACCTATGCAATCGGACGTTATAACTGGAAGCCCAACCGATTTAATTTTGGCTACGAGAATTACATCAACAACCGGTATACGGATGACCTGCAAACGCTGGGTGATAAATTCATGGAAGGATATTACTTTTTATCCTACAGCCATTTGCTGCCGGTAAAATCTGCACGTGCAATCAAAATAGACAACTCAACAAATTTCAAGATTCTCTACTTTGCCCGCTATTCAATTATGTACAAAGACAAGTTTGATAAGCTTCATGGAGGAATGGACGGTGGTAAAACAACATTGGGTGCGGGATTCCGCTATACAATTTTCAAAAACATCTATGTAGAAGCTGCGGCCTATTATTATCCGGAAGAAAAAATAAAGAAGATGCCCTGGGATCCTGATTATTCCTACGGTTTTGGGTATTTTGACTGGCGCTCATTCCGTATGTCTTTCATGTATGGAAACTGGGCGGTGAACAGATTTCCATGGAATAAATCGGACTATCCGAGATATGGATTTCTCGATGGAAACTTTCGCATTTCTGCAAACTGGATCTGGTAAAACTTCCTTCAATGAAAATAAAAATAACATTTCTCCTGCTGCTCATCTGCAGTTGGCAGCTTCAACTTCATTCACAACTTAAATATGTGATCGAAGATTTTGAGGGATTCTCCGAATCACCTGCCGACCTGAAAACAAACGGTGTATTCACTTTCGGTTTTACAAAAGCCCTTTCAGATAAAAAAATGGCAGTGGATCAGGAATATTCCGGACAGCGTTCTCTGAAAATCACCAAAGAAAATAAACTTGATTTCGGTGGATGGGGAAAAGGAACAGGACTCAATGTTCAGCTTGACTACAGCAAAGATTATCTCAATTTTTATGTCTATCAGCCAGGGACAAACGCCGCATCGACAATTAAAATTGAATTACAGGATGACGACAATGGAAATGGGAATTACGACAAGTATGAAGATGATTCCTGGACGGTTTCTCAAAAGCTGGAACAGAAAGATGCCTGGAATCTTATTTCCATTCCATTGAGTAAATTCAATGATTCAAACAAAGAAGGCGATGGTATTTTTAACATCAATTACAAAGAAGGAAAACTTCTTTGTTTTATAATCAGTTTTACAACGCTCGAGAATAGAACAGGGCAAACATGGTCTTTTGATTTCATTTGTTTCTCGCAGGGAAAACTCCCGACGGGTAAAGGAATATTCGATCCGCCATCGGCATCACCGGATGATTTCTGCGCGCTGGGTGCCTGGTCTAAAGAAGGCAATGCAGCCAATTTTACAGAGATCGCTAATGCCTTTGAAGGAAATTTTAAAGCATCAACAGGAAAAAAACTGGGTGTAATCCATTTCTTTCAACCTTTTGCTGCAGATGGAGGAAACACACAAAATCATTATCCTTCCATTGATCGAATTAACAAAGTCGTTGAAGGCGGCTACATTCCAATGGTCACCCTGGAAGATCATTTTGTGAATACCGATCCGAACATGAAACAACCAAATTTGTACAGCATCATCGAAGGTCATTTTGATTCATTTTTTATCAGCTGGGCAACTCAGATCAAACAAGTGAAAGGTACTGTTCTGCTTCGCATTCTGCATGAGTTCAATGGCGATTGGTATCCATGGTGCATTGCAAACAACGACAAAAATCCGGCAGTTCTCATACAGGCGTACAAACACATCCATGATATATTCAAAGCACAGCAGGTAGGTAATGTGAAATTTATCTGGTGTCCGAATTCCATGTCCATTCCTCAGGAAAAATGGAATTACATCATGGATGCATATCCCGGTGACGAATATGTAGACTATGTTGCCTTGGATGTTTATAACGGCGCCGGTCAAAGTACACTCTGGCGCTCTTTCAGAAAAGAAGCCATTGAGAACTACTTTATTCTTACCAATAATCTTCTTTATAAACCATTATTCATCTGCGAAGTGGCATCAAGAGAAAGAACAAGTTCGGAGTCCCTGGGTGCTCAGTCGAAAGGGGAATGGATCAAAGACATGAGCGATTGCCTGGGGACGGACATGTCGAAAGTGAGGTTATTAACCTGGTTCAATGAGAAAAGTACATTCAAAGTGAATACATCCGCGGAAGCTCAGAAAGCATTTTTAGAATCGATCATGAAGAATGAATATTTCAAATCAGGCAAGAATGAATTGATCAGAAAATATCAGTTTATCGGGACGAATTAACTTATGATCCTACTGAAGCATCTTGTTACTTGCTGAATTGATCTTCAGATAATATACTACCGAAGAAAGATCAACCTGCTTCAACAATAAATTGATGTCCACATCCATAATAGTTCAATGGGTTTGAAATCAATTGATAAGACAAATCTGGGAAGGATGAACCGATCTGAAATACCTCAGTTTAAGGGATCCAGAATTATTGAATGATCAGTTTCTGCGTTTTACGGCTCTTTCCGGAAACGATCTCTGATGTATATATACCGGGAGAAAGGAAACTCACCTCCAGTTTAAACTCATTTGAAGATTCCGTCAAATTTGCTTTATAAGAACACACTCCGAGGGAATTATAAATCGAAAGATTAACATCGCCATTCATACCCCACCATTTAAGCGTGATCTCTTTTCCGGCAGGATTCGGAAAAATTTTAAAATCATGATGTTCAATATCTGATACGGATGTAACTACTGAAGGACTGCGATTTAATTTTGCAAGGAAGAAACCGTTTCCAGTAAAAACCGTGGATCCGAACTGTGCACTATCAGCAAAATTGCCAGCAACATACACTCCACCCATTTGATCTGTAGCGACCAGATTTCCCGATTGAGAATTTGACTCCGGAATTTCTACCATCACATTTCCTCCGTCATCGAATTGCCATAGAAATGGGTTAGGACCATCATCTCCCATCCAGGATGATCCCGTTAGCCATAATGAATCCGAATGATCAACAACCATTGCATTACAACTACCATAGGTTCCCGGAATATGCTGCTCCCATTCTTCTACACCCGAGTTGTTGAATTTTCTGACAATGAATCCATTATACCTTTGCCAATCCGATAAATAAATACTTCCTGAACCATCCACTACCATGTTTTCAAAAGGTCCGTAATAATTAGTTCCCATATCCATTGCCCAAACTCCTGAACCAGTATGATCCAGCTTCGCCATAAAATGACTACCCATACATGATCCGCATCCATAGAGCTCCATAGCGGGACCGAGATTTACTGAATCGGTTTCATACAGGCCGGAAAGTAAATAAACATTGCCAAGGTTATCACTTTCGATTTCCATGGAATAAGCGCCCTTCACTTTTTTAAATGATGTTGATGTTCCTGTAAGTTCATAGGAAGCCACGAAGAGAGCATTCTCTGTAAATACAGTTCCCTCTATTACGCTTCCTGATCCCGCATTTCCGCTTAAGATCAATTTCGAATTACCGATTGCAATATCCGTTATGATTTCTGTCCCCGGCCCATTATACGTTTTACTCCATACAAGAGTACCGGATGAATTTAACTTGCCGAAAAAAGCATCTTCAGCCCCAGAGCTTGTAAAGGTTTGAGAATTAAATGTAAAATTCGTGAATTCACCTGCAAAGTATAAACTACCGGAGGCATCACATATCATGGCCTTGATAATCAAATCACCTGTATATGGTTTTGACCATTGTACAACTCCACTTGAATTTCGATATTTCAAGGTGGAATTGGCATAAGTAAAAATGTTCCCTGTGAAATCCACAGAGAACAATTTTACTGCTTCATTCATTCCTTTTATAAGATTGAATCATCACACACTATAAGCAGTACATTTTCATTAATCGGGATCTTAATCTCCGTTTTTAATGATCTTCTTATAATAGACTGAACCGTTTACAGTCATTTTGATCACATACATTCCGGCACTCACATCAACAGGAACGATCGTTTCTTCGTAATTTCCTGCGGCCTTTGTTCCTTCAGTAACCATCATCGCCCTTTCTCCCAGCATATTCATCAACTCGATCCTGATTGTTCCAGCTACGGGTATGTTGTATAAAATGGTGAAGCTGTTATTAAAAGGATTCGGATAAGATCTGATCAGAGACTTTTCTTCTTGCTCCTCCTCTATTCCCACAGTACATGTTCCAGGCATATTCGCATCAAGCCATGATAATCGATCAAGTACATAGGTTTTGATCTGCTGGATCTCACCCGCATAATTTGCAGGAACAGGAATTGGATTGGGATAAATGGCAGAGCCCATAATTGGCCAGCGGTTGAAATTCCTGATCTGTGATTCATCCAGATAAATTGCCATTGAATCCAGCAATTGATTGATTCGAGGAATACTAAGGACATTCGTGCGAAGTGATTGATATCTGCATTTGAGCTGATTGGCAAAATTTGGATCTGACATCAATTGCCACCACCAGAATGGTACATAGTACTCCGTTGCGAACGTCTGATATTGCCAGCCGGTTGAACTACTGCCGCCATTATATGAGGCGTTTTTCCATGCAAGATTAAAATCCCAAATAGGACCCATGTGAAGTTTTCCGTCCCCATTCGAGTCTTTATCTTTAAACATATAGGTACTCGCACGATAGCCGTCAACATTCCTACTCATTTCATTCATTAGAAAAAAATCAACGAAGGATGGAACATTGATGTATTTTGAATATCCATTTACCGGGTCAGCAAACGTAGGGGAAGTTAAAGCGGCTTCAAATGAATGCATGTAATTTTTAATGTATTCTTTCTGTTCAAACGGCATACTATCCGGCTTTGGATAAGTGTATAGAAAGAAATTGGCTGAATCATTTGTTATGTTTGAATTGAAATTACTATACCAGCCTTCATCATCCCATTCCTTTTTATCTAGACGGATAATATAACCACCTGTTACATCATCGCCAACGATCTCTTCCGCTTTCAATTTAGAAATATCCACCCTGTTCACGTCTCGCTTAATTTTTTCCTCCAGGTGGTAAACCCCACGATAGTCTCCATCTACAACCATTTCAAAAAACTTAGTTCGGCTGCTGTAATTCCCCATTTGTTGTGAGATGTTAAAAGTCAACTCATCCCTCACAAGAGATTTATCCTGATACTGAGCTTTAAAAATCCAGTCGTGTTCCTCCGGCAACCCAAACAAAGGGACATTTACTTTTTGGCCCAATGCATCCAATGTCTGAATCCCATAGGATTTTTTCGGCAGCCACAAAGTGCTGGATCCATGCAGTTCGATTTCCACATTTCCTGAATAGCTTGGAGGGTCAGACAGGTTATTACGAACGCCA
>JALYRR010000096.1 GCA_030855265.1 Bacteroidota bacterium
GAGCTGCCACCAAGGATGCTTTCTCCTTCTTTCTTGAAAACGCCTATCACCATTGCCTTTGCGCCATTCAGCTTGATGCTTTGTCCGACCGGGCTCTGAAACGGGAACAGCGCCCGCGCTATCACATCACCGATGATAACAACCGGACGGCCCGATGCAGACTCGATCTCTGTAAAATAGCGTCCTTCCGCGATCTCGAAATTTTTTACATCCTCGTATTGATGGGATGCGCAATTGATATGGACATTTTCAATGCTGCTGCTTTTGAACTTTACGGTTACACTGCTACTGATGAGAAAAGCGGCAGACTTAGCACCATCGCACTTCCGGAGGATCTCGTCCAATTCATTGTATTCAGGAACCGGTCGGTTCATGTACTTCCACCAGGGATAATCGGGACCAAAGGTCCAGGGCCATTTCTGAACAAAAACTACGTCATCCCCCAGGCTCTGCACGCTTTTGCGAAGATTTCCCTCAAGAGAATCAAGAATTGTGAAAACGAATATAATGGCGAAAATACCAATGGTAATGCCCAAAAGAGAGAGAAGGGTGCGCAGTTTATTCACGACAAGCGCATTGATGGCAAACAGAAAACTTTCTTTGAGAAGTCCTAAAAAGATCATTGTTTTTTCAAGATCGTTGATCACAAATGTACCATTTTTTTGATGCCGGAAATGGAGGGATCGGGGCGGGATGAAAATCCCTGAAAAAGCGGAATTATGAACAAAATAAACTTTTATCAACAAAGGATGTGATACAAGGAAAGCCGGACAAAATTTAATACTTTTGTAAGGGAAAACTAACACACGCTATGAGCGGATCGAAACAGATTAAAAATGCACTGATCTCAGTATTTTACAAGGACAATCTTGAACCTGTAATACATGAACTGAATGCACTCGGAGTAAAAATATACAGCACAGGAGGAACACAAGAGTTTATTGAAAAGCTCGGTGTTGCAGTCACTCCGGTGGAAACACTCACTTCTTATCCATCCATTTTAGGTGGCAGAGTAAAAACGCTTCATCCGAAAATTTTCGGCGGAATCCTCAGCAGAAGAGAATTGCAAAGCGACATTGATCAGTTGGAAGAATACGAAATTCCGGAAATCGACCTTGTGATCGTTGACCTTTACCCCTTTGAAGAGACCGTTAAATCAGGTGCTGCAGAGCAGGCCATCATCGAAAAAATTGATATCGGTGGAATTTCACTGATCCGTGCAGCTGCAAAAAATTTCAAAGATGTGGTGATCGTCCCTTCAAAAGATCAGTACAATTTTTTACTAGATATCTTAACAACAGGGAAAGGTGCTTCTACTTTAGACCAGCGCAAAACACTTGCCGGAGCGGCATTTAACGTATCCTCTCATTACGATACAGCGATCTTCAATTACTTCAGCAAGGATAATTCCACTGCATTTAAGCAAAGCATTCAGCCTGCAAAAGTATTGCGTTACGGAGAGAATCCTCATCAGAAAGGTGTCTTCTATGGCAACCTGGATGAGATGTTCAGCGTTCTCAGCGGAAAAGAATTATCCTATAACAACTTACTTGATGTAGATGCTGCAGTGAGCCTGATCGCAGAATTCACAGATACCACTTTTGCAATTTTGAAACACAACAATGCATGTGGCATTGCTTCACGCAACAAACTTGTTGATGCATGGAAAGATGCACTGGCAGGCGATCCTACAAGTGCATTCGGTGGTGTTCTCATCACGAATAAAGAAGTGGATATGGAATCGGCAGTGGAAATAAATAAATTATTTTTCGAAGTTATCATTGCTCCATCCTTTGATTCACAAGCACTCGATCTGTTGAAATTAAAACCGAACCGCATCATTCTCCAGCAGAAAAAAGTGGCACTCGCGGCGAAATCATTTCGTACACTTTTGAACGGGGTGATCGAACAGGACAAGGATCTTAAAACAGAAACAAAAGCGGATATGCAGACGATCACGAAAGTGGCACCTACATCCGATGAAATAAGAGATCTTGAATTCGCGAACAAGATCGTGAAGCATACAAAATCAAATACAATTGTTCTTGCGAAGAATAATCAGTTGCTTGCAAGTGGCGTAGGACAAACATCCAGAGTGGATGCATTAAAGCAAGCTATCAGTAAAGCAGAAAATTTCGGATTCAGTCTGAAAGGATCTGTGATGGCATCTGATGCATTCTTCCCTTTCCCTGATTGTGTGGAGATTGCTCACAACGCAGGAATCAGTTCGGTAATACAACCCGGCGGTTCAATCAAGGATAAAGATTCTATTGCATATTGTGATGCAAATGGAATGTCGATGGTAATGACGGGCACAAGACATTTTAAACACTAGCCAATTTGCTAATGTGACAATTTGTAAATATGACAATTAAATAAAAAATTAAAATATTATTTGAGAAAAGAAAATACAATTCTTTTTGAATTTTCAAATTTTCAAATTAACCAATTATCAAATCGAATATGGGTTTATTTAACTTTTTAACACAGGAGATTGCGATTGACTTGGGAACAGCCAACACGCTTATTATTCATAATGATAAAGTGGTTGTTGACGAACCTTCGATCGTAGCGGTTGACCGTATGACGGGCCGTGTGATCGCTGTTGGAAAGCAGGCGATGCAGATGCATGGTAAAACTCACGAGAATATCAAAACGATCCGTCCGTTGAAAGATGGTGTGATAGCCGATTTCCACGCTGCTGAACACATGATCCGCGGAATGATCAAAATGATCAACCCGGGCAGAAGGCTTTTTACTCCTTCATTGAAAATGGTAATCTGTATTCCTTCCGGAATCACGGAGGTTGAAAAGCGTGCGGTTCGCGACAGTGCGGAACATGCAGGCGGTAAAGAAGTTTATCTTATCCATGAACCAATGGCTGCCGCGATCGGTATCGGTATCGATGTGGAAGAGCCAATGGGAAATATGATCATTGATATCGGAGGTGGAACCAGTGAGATCGCTGTTATTGCGCTCGGAGGAATTGTCTGCGATAAATCAATCCGCATCGCCGGTGATGAATTCACCGCGAACATTGAAGAATACATGCGCCGTCAGCACAACATCCTTATCGGTGAACGTTCTGCTGAACGTGTAAAAATTGAAGTAGGTGCTGCCATGACAGAGATCGATAATCCTCCACCTGATTATGCAGTACACGGCCGCGATTTAATGACAGGTATTCCTAAAGAAATTTATGTTTCCTATGTTGAGATCGCTCATGCTCTTGATAAATCAATTTCTAAAGTAGAAGAAGCGATCCTGAACGCATTGGAAATGACACCTCCTGAACTTTCCGCAGATATTTACCGGACAGGGATTTATTTAGCCGGTGGTGGTTCAATGTTACGTGGCCTTGATAAACGTATTTCTCTTAAAACAAAACTTCCGGTGCATATCGCGGAGGATCCACTAAGAGCAGTTGCACGCGGGACTGGTATCGCATTGAAAAATGTAAACAAGTTCCCTTTCCTTATGAAATAGAGATTTGGAGAGTTGGAGAATTGAAGAATTGAGATGGGTAGAATTAACTATCAATCGATCAAAGAAGAAAGTTTCTTTGTCCTTGTATAAAAAACAAATAATTCGTTGTGATATATGTCCGAGTTTTCTGAGCTTTTAAAAAAGAGAACCAAGGAGTTTGCCATTGCCACAATAACGCTTTCAAAATCATTTCCAAAAACAGATGAAGGTTTTATTATAAAAAAACAACTGTTGAGATCCGCTTTTTCAATCGCTGCAAATTACAGAGCAGCTTGCAGGGGCAGATCAGATGGAGAATTTTTCTCCAAACTCTCAATTGTTGTTGAAGAATCCGATGAAGTTTTATTCTGGCTTGAATTGTTAAACGAATCAGGTATTTGCAAAGGAGAGGAGATCGAAAAAAATTTAAAAGAAGCCAAAGAAATTCTATCAATTATGGCACGAGCAAGAAAAACTATGAAGGAAAACTCAAAACTTAATTAAAGAAAGTTTCATTCTCCATTTGAAAAAACCTTTCAATTATTTTAACAGCAAGAAAACCATGAAAGAGAATTCCAAACATATTTTAAATTTCAGTCTCTAATTCTCTAATTCACCAAATCACTAATTTCTTAATTGAATAGATGCGTAACCTCGTAGTATTTATCTGGAAACATTACTTCTTTTTCCTGTTTCTTCTACTTGAGGGCTTTTGTGTTTACCTGGTTGTTCAGAATAATTACTTTCAGCGTGCGAGTTTTGTAAATTCTTCCAACAATGTTTCGGCAGGTGTTTTAAAAACATCAGCCAACATCGAAGAATACTTTTACCTGAAAAATGAAAATGAAAATCTTGCCCGCGAAAATGCGGAATTGAGATCCCGTTTGCCCCAGGCTTTTTCGATGCTTGTCAATGATCAGAAAACAATCAACGATACTGCTTACCGGCAAAAATACACTTACACGAGTGCTAAGGTGGTTAACAACTCCACCAACCGGAGAAATAATTTCATCACACTCGACAAAGGCTATGAACAAGGGATCCGCGAGAACATGGCGGTGATTACAAGTTTTGGAGTTGTCGGACAAGTCAAAAATGTTTCTTCTAATTTCTGTACGGTAATGTCGCTCCTTCACAGCAAAACGACCATCAGTGCCAAGATCAAAAAAGATGGTTCGTATGGTCCGCTTGTTTGGGAAGGCGTTGATTTCGATTATGCAACTCTCAACGATATTCCTACTCACGTTAAATTAGCAAAAGGTGATACCATCGTGACAAGCGCGTATTCACTCACCTTCCCGGAAAACATCATGATCGGCACTGTAGAAACGTTTGAAAGGCCTGCTGGAAAATATTTCTTTAAAGTAAAAGTAAAACTCAGCACCGATTTTAAAAAGCTGACCTATGTCTACATTGTAAACAACATGTTTAAAGCAGAACAGGAAGAACTCGAAAATCGTTCTCTCAAAGAATCAAAAGAAGAATAAAGTGATCAACGAAATAATCAGAAATATCATCCGCTTCATCGCCTTACTTTTGGTGCAGGTTCTTATTATTAAAAATATTGAACTCGGAAGATTTATCAATCCTTTCATTTACACATTGTTCATCGTCGTATTGCCTTTCGAAACACCAAAATGGTTATTAATGGCGAGCGCTTTCCTGATGGGACTTACCGTCGATATGTTCTATGATACAGCCGGAATGCATGCAGCAGCCTGCGTATTCATGGCCTATATCCGTCCGGGCATCCTCAAACTTTTCTCTCCGCGCGAAGGTTATGAATTCGGAACTCAGCCTACCGTCCAGTACCTGGGAATTCCCTGGTTCCTTTCGTATGCAAGCATCCTGATTTTCCTTCATCACATTCTGCTGTTTTACCTTGAGATCTTCCGCTTCACTGAGTTTTTCTCTACGCTGCTTCGTGTGATCGTCAGCACCTTTTTCACCTTGCTCCTTATTATGATCAGTCAGTATCTTTTTCACCGTAAAAAAGAGCAATCCTAAATGAATCAGCTCTCTGAAAGAAAATACATCATCATCGGTGTTTTTATACTTGTAGGTCTTGCCTTCGTCGCACGCCTTTTTTATATCCAGGTGATCGACGATAGTTACAAACTGGATGCAAGAAACCAGGCATTCCGCTATGTGACTGAATTTCCCGTGCGCGGTTACATTTACGACAGAAAAGGTAAATTGCTTGTTTACAATGAAGCAGCTTATGACTTGATGGTTCTTCCTAAAGAAATCAAAGATCTTGACACCAATGATTTTTGCAATCTCCTTGGGATCACTAAAGAGATGTTCCTCAAGAAAATGAAAAAGGCTATTCAGGCACCCAATTCACCGAGAAGAGAATCCGTTTTTGAAAAACAATTATCGCCGAAAGATTATGCCGGCTTACAGGAAAGGTTGTATCGCTTTCCGGGATTTTGGGTGCAGTCGAGGACACTAAGAAAATATCCGCGTACCATTGCAGCTCACATGCTGGGCTATATCGGCGAGGCGGATAAACGTACTACTTTGAAAGATCCCTATTACAGAGAAGGAGATTACCTCGGCATCAGCGGGATTGAAAAGACTTACGAAAAAGTACTGAGAGGAAAAAAGGGAATGCACATCATGATGAAGGATGTGAATAACCGCGACAAAGGAAGTTACATGAACGGGATCTATGACACGACTGCGATCGCCGGAAAACCCCTGACAACTACCATTGATGCAGATCTCCAGGAATATGCAGAGCAGCTCATGCAAAATAAGATAGGCAGTGTGGTGGCCATTGATCCTTCTACCGGAGAAATTTTAGCAATCGTAACGAGTCCGACCTATGATCCGAATTTATTTGTTGGAAGAGCAAGGAATAAAAATTTTGTGGAGCTATCGAAAGATTCGATAGGCAAACCTTTGTTCAATCGTTCAACGATGGCATCGTATCCTCCGGGTTCTACTTTCAAACTTGTGATGGCGCTGATTGGCCTGAACGAAGGAGTTTTAACACCAGAAACCAGATATCCATGTGCACGTGGTTATCCGCCACTTGGAGGGCGTCCGAAATGTCATCCCCACGGATCACCGATGGATCTGGAAGGAGCCCTTGGAACTTCCTGCAATTCGTATTTCTCCTATGTGTTTAAAAGTGTGATCGAGGATAAATCCTATCCGAACACAGTTGCTGCTTATGCCAACTGGAAAGATATTGCAAACAGTTTTTGCCTGGGTGTAAAAACAGGATCTGATCTCGCCAATGAATTGAGAGGCAATGTTCCGAGTATCAATTACTATGATAAAATATTCGGTAAAGGATCATGGAAGGCAAGTACGGTGATCTCCTTGGGTATCGGGCAGAATGAGCTAGGGATCACTCCGCTTCAGAATGCCAACCTCGTTGCGATCATCGCCAACAAAGGCTGGTATTACACACCGCATATTGTAAAAGCCATCAATGGAAATGCAAATGATACCATTCTCGACCGATTCAAGGTAAAACACTATACGAATATTAGGGACACAGCCATTTATAATCAGGTGATCCTTGGGATGGCAAAAGCAGTGGATGGCGGAACAGCATCCGGATTAAAAATCGAAGGAATTCCTTATTGTGCAAAAACAGGAACAGCACAAAACTCAGGAAAAGATCACTCGGTGTTTGTTTGTTTTGCTCCAAGAGAAAACCCGAAGATCGCTGTCGGAATTCTGATTGAAAACGCCGGTTTCGGAGCAACATATGCAGGACCGATTGCCAGATTGATGATGGAAAAATATCTGAAAGGGAAGATCACCCGTCCGGATCTGGAGAAAAGAATGTTCGAAGCAGATTTGATTCACAAGGATAAGAAACCTGTAGTTGTGAGTGGCCATTAAAAAGAACATCAGCTAACGTGAGAGAAAATAACAATGTCAGTATTTTTCATAATGTAGACTGGATCACAGTATTGCTTTACCTTGTTCTTGTGATCATGGGCTGGATGAATATTTATGCAGCTGTTTATAATGAGGAGCATTTTCTCATTACCGACCTATCACAAAAATACGGAAAGCAGATGATCTGGATCGGATCGTCGTTGCTCATCGCTCTCATCATACTTATCATTGATGAAAATTTCTACACAGCATTTGCCTATTTTATTTTCGGACTCTTTCTTGTTCTCATTATTGCCGTGCCCTATCTCGGAAGAGAAGTTAAGGGAAGCCGCTCCTGGTTTAGGTTTGGCGACTTTGGAATCCAACCTGCAGAATTCATGAAGTTTGCGGCAAACCTTGCCCTTGCGAAATTTTTGAGTAATCAGAACATCAAGATCGCTGATTACCGCAACACCATTATTGCACTTCTGATCATTGGAATTCCTCTGGTGATCATAAAACAATTGCAGAATGAAACTGGACTCGCCATTGTATTTGTCGCATTTATTTTTGCCTTGTACAGAGAAGGATTATCAGTTAATTATTTGCTGATCGGATTTCTTGCTGTGATCCTTTTCATTCTCGCCTTGCTCATTAACAACACCTATCTATTCATCATCATCGGGAGCTTAAGTGCGATTTCTTTATTGTTCATTACCCGCTCCCGCAAGAATCTTTTTATTGTTGCACTCATCGGACTCGTCGCCTGCGGAACCGTCAGGGGCACAAGTTATGTGTATGAGAAAATGGAGGATCATCAGAAAGTGCGGATCGATGTGTTGCTGGGACGTGGTGTGGTGGACCTGAAGAAAGAAGGCTACAATGTAAACCAGGCAAAGATCGCGATTGGTTCAGGAGGATTCACGGGCAAAGGTTATTTACAAGGAACTCAAACGAAATATGATTTTGTACCGGAGCAGGATACGGATTTTATTTTCTGTACAGTTGGAGAAGAATGGGGGTTCCTGGGAAGCACGCTGGTCATTATTTTACAGTTGACACTTATCATCCGCGTCATCTTTATGTCGGAGAGGCAGCGCTCACCTTTCAGCAGAATTTATGGTTACGGAGTGGCATCAGTACTCTTTTTCCACCTTACCGTTAATATCGGTATGACCATCGGATTGGCGCCTGTGATTGGCATCCCTTTACCTTTCTTCAGCTACGGAGGATCATCACTGTGGTCGTTCACTATCCTGCTGTTTATTTTTATTAAGCTGGATTCACACAGATTGCAGATATTGCGATAATCATTCAACAATAAAATTTATCTGCGATCGCGAGATGATTGAGAATCAATTTTGAATTCACAGGAAATATCAAAGTTGGAACACTCAGGCAGCACTCTGTTTATTGATTTGTTTGATTATTCCTTTCACACTTCCGGGGCCCGTCATCGAGAGATCTTTCAACACATAACCGTAGGCACCCTGGCTTAGCAAATCCTCATTGTGCTTATTGAGATAAAGGGAAGGCGTGAAGACAACGACCGGGATTTGACAAAGAAGTTTATCTGATTTTATGATTTTGAGAAACTCAAGACCATTCATTTCGGGCATATTCTGATCAAGAAAAATAATATCGGGAATTGTATTCTTCAGAAATTGAATTGCCTCCAAACCATTACAGGCACAGGCAATTGAAACGGCAGGCTCCTGATTTTTAAAGGAAAGTTTGAACATCGTCTGATCCAGCAAATCATCCTCTACTAATAATATCGACCTGATCATTTATTGTAATTATTAAATTCATTCGTAACAAAAATACGAAAATAATTACACTGCAAGTCCGGTATTGAGCCACAGGCCTTCATCTCCTTCGGCAAATTTTTCAGAAAAACCAAGAACCCGTCCCGGAATACCAAGCAATTTCTTTTTATCCGCTTTGCTGATATCGCCCATTAGGTGAAGAAATTCGAAGGTGAGGTAACAGTCGTATCGTTCGAGCGCAGATGTATTGGTGAGTTCCAGCTCCCTTTTATCCCATACCATCAAGTAAGGATCCTTAAAAATGGAAGGATAATTTTCGAAAATCTCAAGCAGGGTCAGCGCATCTTTTTTTTGCAATGGCTGAAAGCCTGTTTCACTTCGAGTAACATACATAAGAAAAACCTGATCCTCATAAAATGGAAGTCTGGTCACAGTTGTTTTAACGATATACATAGACATCTCTATTATTTTGTATAAAGTTACTTCCATTGATAGGGGAAGACATGGACAAACAAAACCACAATGGGAACCGCATCAAACTACTAGCGATCAATTAGTTAAAAGAATCCACGAGAAGGACATTTATAGGGCAGAATGAAGCAAATTTGTTTCCCGGGAAAAAAGGGGAAATTGAAAATTATTTTCTAAAGAATTTTTTCACAACAGTTCCTTTTTCAGAAACAACCTTAACAAAATAAATTCCATGAAAATCAGGAGGCAGCATAATCATTTCAGAATTTGTTTCCACCATCAGATTTTTGCTTCCGACAAGATCCTGACCGAGAAGATCGACGAGTGAAACAGTAACAGCAGTTAAGCCGGAATAACTAAAATTAATTTGATTGCCGCCAGCCAAAGGGAAAACAGAAACATGCTCTTCCTTGGTAAGGGCAACGCCTGCAGACGATTCCTGTTTTTCACAGTCTTTGTCTTTTTTCAAATGCAGAACAAAACGATTCTTATCGAAAAGCAACGCAGTATGAAATTCATATTGCTCTGTTGATCTCAGATCGATCCATGAGTTAGTTAATTTATCTTCGAGGCGAATGCATTTATACTCTTCCAGTTGATCCAATCCTAAAAAACTGAATGTGTAAGTATTAGCGGCATTCACTTTTAACGTGAGTGGCATTGTGTAGCTTTCAGAAAAACTATTAAAAGAATTCAGGTTGAGTTTTCTTCCTTCCACCTCCGCATAAACAGCTGGAGTGGCTTTGTTGGGGCTTGATCTGAACGTAAGATCGGTCGCATCAAAATTATCAGAAGCATCCGGACTTGCATTCACATGAAATGTATGCCTGAAACTATTTTGCGATGAAGAGATGGTCATGTTAAACCAACGAGAAGAATTGATCGGTGCTTTAATCGTGCTGTTTGAAGCGGTGGTTTTTGAGGATTCAGGAATAAGCAATGTAAGAGTTGTGGCTCCCGGCAATCCATATACCCAAAAGCCTTGACCGGATCCTATTTCAATTGCATCCGCAGAAGTATATCCATTCCAGTCGCCGATGGTATAATCATACATTTCTATAAAATCATACAAGCCGCTGGCTGCTCCACCGGATGCGCTATACACAGATGCCCAGGAAATACTGGAGGCAAAAGGGTTTCCGACAAGGTTCCAGCCTTGTGCATTGTTTGAGATCAGTGAACTGAGATTCTGATTACCCTGGTTTGGAATGCCTATGGTATTCATTGTTGTATTCGGAAGCGATGCATAAAAATAATCACCCGCAAGAAATGTTTCAAATCCTCTTCCCGGCGACAAGGAGATGGCGGGATTCAGCACTGCAGTGAAACTATCGCCAGTTTCATTATAGGTGTACACCGATGGATATTCATAAGGAGGGTTATACACATAACTCAGAGCAGGCAATTCGTTATCCCAATCATTTAGCGTGGCATTCTGCACCGGCGAAGAAAGATCCGCATAGGAAGTATCCCTGGTAGTGATGTAACGTTGAACAATAAAATTTCCAGCAAGGGAACCGCTCCCTGTAATTGGAGAAATGCGTGCGGTCCTTGAAGCATCAGAGACCATCGTAAAACTGTTGCCCATTGTATTGAAGACACCCGCGATTGGCCTTATCAAAGAGGTAAGCAAATAAGTTCCGCTTGAAATGGAAACCCCGCCGGAAGAGTTGTTCATGTCGAGCTGATAAAAAGAAGTTGTACCAGACCCGGAAAGTGTTTGGGCAAGTGCTCCTATAAAATTCACGGAACCACTTTGTGCATTAAAGTTTCCATTGTTGATCCAGTCTCCACGAATATTAATCGGGAAATTACTTGCACTGACATCCAACGTTGATGGAGCGTTAATGGTTATGTTTCCATTGGTTGTGATTGCACTTCCCAGTGTTTTGGTTCCTGCACCGGAGAATATCAAATGATTGAATGTTTCTCCACCGGCTTTGGTCAGGCTTTGTGCTGAAGCGCCGTTGAAAATGACAGTGGCCGTTCCTGGGGCGAAGGTTGCGAGATCCAGCCAGTTTCCTCCGAGCGTCAGGTTAAGATTATTGGAGACCAGTGAACCGCTGTTGATGGTTACATTATTAACGACATTAAGGGGATTTGTCAGCAAGCGAGCAGTTGCATTGTTACTGTTGACAAGCAAATTACCGATACTCACAGTGCTGTTAATGTTCAGCGTTTGTCCGGGCGGAGTAAAGGCGTTTCCGATTTGTAGTGTTCCTCCTGTCACCGTACTCAGATTGATACCGGTAGCGATAAAGCCAAGATTTTGTGCCCCTGTACCTCCTTCCTTTTCTATAATGATTGATCCGCCTGTCATGTTAAAGGTTGATCCTACAGCATTGATGGTGAAAGGTGCAAATGTGGCTGAATTGGTATTGCTTACAGGAAGTGTTAATGTTCCGCCGGCAATCGTGAAATGGGAAAGTGTATTGATGTTCGGGGAATTATATTTTCCGGCGATGGTGGCCGCACCACCCAATACCTGAAAGATTCCCCCATTGGAGATCAGATCTTCATTGATGCTATTCCCGATATTCAGGTTCCCGTTGGTGAGGGTGATCGTTCCATACAAGTTCACACTTGCACCGAAATTAACGGTTGCGGTTGGACTGTTAATGTTTATTCCGGTTGTATTGGTAATGGTGGTGGTGTTCGAAAATGGTGTGATGACAACGGTTCCGGTGGTGGAAAGTTTAAAGGTTCCATTGACAAGTGTCAGAAAATTAGCGGGGGCCGAAAAATTCACAGATGAAACTTCAAATGTATTCGAAGCGGAAAAACCAAGATCTACCCGAATATTATTGAACCTGTTTATCAGTGCAGTTCCTGAGATGGTCTGATTTCCGTTACGGGCAAATGTTACATTACAAATACTGTTTACGTCAGCAGAAAAATCAAGCGTTCCATTGTTTACAATATTTCCAAAGAGGTTGAGAAAGTGGGTGGCATTGGAAGTTCCCGGCACAGAAAAAGTGGCGCCGGTATTTATTGTTATGTTTCCATTCATCAACAAGGATCGGGAGGTATTGTCATTACCGATGCGGAGAGTTCCACTAAGGCCCTGGCCAACTGTAAGGTTATTACACATCGCGTTGGTATTTATGGTAACAATATGCCCATTTGCGATGGTAACATTATCAGAGGTGGTAGGCACTCCGGCAGGAAGCCATGTGGCAGAAACGTTCCAGTTGCCGGTTACAACAGAAACTTTATTTACTCCGGGAGTGGTGGATTGAGAATTCGTAATGAAGGGACTCAGCGCACCTTCTGTGACCCCATACACTCTCCAGTAATAAAGAGTGGAAGGCAATAACCCGGTAGCAATATAATTTGTTGAATTGGCAGGTTGCTGCGCTACGAAAGTGAAAGTTATATTGTCGGTAGAATTATAGAGAACATAACCAACCTCATTCAGGCACCAGTTGAGCCAGTTCACAGTCATCCCTGCAGAGTTTACACCAGTAAAAGTAATGGTTCCACTAGGAGCAGGAGTTGTTGCCGGCGGACTGAACCTGATCCTGGAATTCGTTGCAGGCAATGTCACCAGAGCATTTTGCTGAACATTGCTAAAGGTGTTTGTGTTCGCGGTCTGCTGCATTTTAAGTTGAGTTACCGTCGGCGCGTTGGCAAGCGTGGCAGCGTTAATTCCGCA
>JALYRR010000097.1 GCA_030855265.1 Bacteroidota bacterium
TGAAGAGGGTTATCTGAATGATCTTGTAACGGAGGAAGGTGAACCGGATCCTTCTGTGCGGCCCAACCAGGTGTATGTTTTAAGCCTGCCATTTTCACTGCTGGATAAGACACAGGAAGAAAAGGTATTGAAGACAATCACCGAAACCCTCTACACCCCTTTTGGATTAAGGACACTTGAAATTCACAATTATAAATTCAAACCTAATTATTCCGGAGATGTTTGGTCAAGAGATGCTGCCTATCACCAGGGGACTGTGTGGCCTTTTCTTTTGCCGGAGTACTATTCTGCTTACCTGAAGGTGAATGGTCGCTCTGAGGCTTCGAAACGATTTGTGGAAAGCGAATTAGCCAGTCTCAAGCAACACTTTTACGAGAGTGAATGTCTTCACGGAATTTCAGAGGTGTTTGACGGACTGGAACCAAAAGAGGGGAAAGGATGTATTCAGCAGGCCTGGTCTGTTTCCAATCTCATCCTTCTGATCATGAAAGAAGGTCTTACCGTTTAACCTGTTCTTTTATTCACAGGTTAAACAGCAATTTCCTATTCATAGACTTCATTGATCATATCACCGATGAGCTTCATCCAGCGGATATAGTAGAACCCTCCGATAGTCAGGTTGGGTTGATGAATACGGTCCTTTTTAAGTGTGCGAAGCTGAGAAAGTGTTAATGCACTGTGACGGTGAAAACAACCACGATCCCTGAACCAGCTGATCAGTTCATCGTATGTGCCCTGCCAGTCGTGATGCTCAATTTCACGGTAGCGGATCCGAAAATTTTTCTCCATTGCTGTGACTGCCTGCGTAAGCGCGACTTCGAGAAACTCATATTCATAGTAGCTGTAATCGAGCAGTTTTTTTACAAGAACAAATTGTTTTTTAACTAAGGGAGAAACCTCGCTTCGAAATTCAAATGGAGGAAGAAAATTGTTTTTGAAATTTTCAAAACCTTGTGCTCCTTCAATCGTCTGCCAAATAGTATGTTGTTGTGTCTGCATGAATTTAAGTTTATCAAATTTAAATTTAATGCAATCATTACTCAAATTTAATAGGGCTGATTTGTTAACGAGTTATCAGCAAAATAAAAGATTGAAATCCGGGGAAAATAATCCCCTATTTGTTTTTTTTGTACACCCCAACTAATTCCCCACTTGCTACAATTTTGTCATTCATAGCCGCTTCAACAGTTTCTTTTTTTGCACCGTCTTTCACATCCAGCATGTCATCCAGCGCATACACCTTGAAAAAATAACGGTGAGTCCCTTCGGGTGGACAAGGTCCTTTATAATTTAATTGTCCGGAACTGTTCATTCCCAAATTCCCCGCTGAACTGTTTTTTGAAATGATATTCTGAACAGGAATGTTCCACATTATCCAATGATCGATCACTCCTTTTTTCGAATCGGGATCTTCCATGATCAGGACAAGACTTTTGGTTTCAGGTGGAATTTCATTTATGTGAATCTCCGGATTAATGTTTTTTCCTTCACAGGTATATTCTGCAGGAATCATCCCTTCATGCACAAACGCAGGGCTTGTGATCCTCAGGGAAGAGTTGATGGTTGACACCACGATGATGGACGCTGATAACAATATGGCCATAAAGAATTTCATAATTGAAGAATGGAAATATTGTACCAATACTATCTGAATTTTCTTTTGAAATGATCAAAAATCGGATACCGGGAAATTCATGATTGGCAGGATATTTCGGTGAATGGTTAAAAAGAAATTTATGAAACAGAACATCCCTTTTGACCATCATGGAATCTCCGGCGGAATTTCGGTCAGGCTGAAAAATGGAAAAACACTCGATGATATTTGTATAGACAACATTCCGGAGTATGATCGCGACCGTTTCGAAGCTGTTGCCATTCGTGTGTATGCAGGGAAAGAGATCATTGTAACAATTTATGCGATGGACAAGGTCCGTCAGGAAGGAAACAATTTTCTACCGGATAAATATCCCGTTAAAAAGTTCAAATTGGAAAATCTTCCTTTTGAAAAACTGTATACCTATCTGGAAGACTTTAACTTCACCTTATCAAGCGGAAATTATGCGCTGGAGGAAATGCAGGTTTTGAATAAATAAGCAGAAAAGGTGAAATTGGGATATTTCGGGATAAACAAAATATGTTTTATCTTTGTTTGATAAGATAAAATAGCTGTGGAAGCCAAAAGCACCCCAATTCCCGAATCAGATTTAATACTTCTCCTGAAACGAAAAGATGCCGCTGCGTATAGTCTGCTATACGACAATTACTCTGCTTCATTGTATGGTGTAATTACACGTGTGGTGGCTGCAGAAGAAATTGCTCAGGACATTCTTCAGGAGGTATTTATTAAGATATGGAAAAACATTGATTCCTATGATTCATCCAAAGGACGTTTATTTACCTGGATGCTGAATATTGCCAGAAATGCCTCAATTGATTATTCCCGCTCCCGGCAGTCCAAAGTGGAATCTAAAATCCAGGATATTGATAATTCCGTATATGAGATTAACAGCCGTACTTCCACCCGGATAAATACAGATGTTATTGGTGTTAAAGAAGAAGTAGCCAAATTAAAAGATGACTACAGAGTATTGATCGATATGATCTATTTCGGAGGTTATACTCAGGAAGAAACAGCAAAAGAACTCAATATCCCGTTAGGGACTGTAAAGACAAGGGTGAGAGCAGCGATCATAAAATTAAGAGCCACCCTTAAGTGAATATTCAGGAATATATATCATCAGGAATCATTGAAAGCTATGTGCTGGATCAGCTTACACCGCAAGAGCGTTCTGAGGTAGAAGCAATGGCTACGAAGTTCCCTGAGGTGCGTAATGAAATTAACATAATTGAGAATACACTCATCAATTACGCCCGCTCTGAGGAAAAAACTCCTCCATCGCATCTGAAATCCCGGATCCTTTCGCAATTGGATCTAAATCCGTCCACTCCGGAAGCTAAAATAATTCCAATTTCCTCAACAAAAGGTTCTGCCTTTAACTGGCTGGTTGCTGCTGCAATAGCTGTGTTGCTGGGAAGTGTCTTCTTTAATGTTTTATTGTTTAACCGCCTGGACGACACCCGTTCAAAACTTGCATCCGCCACCAATGAAAAGGAACAGTTCGCGAAAACTCTTGATCAGCAAAAAGCTGTTTACCTGGAAAGTCAGAACCAGCTGGCAATGATCATGAAGCCTGAAGGCAGAAAAATCGCATTGAAAGGTTTGTCATTGGCTCCTTCCTCCCTTGCGACTGTTTTCTGGGATCCTGCTTCCGAAAATGTATTCATTAATATTTCTTCATTGCCTGTTCCTCCATCCGACAAGCAATACCAACTTTGGGCAATTGTTGATGGAAAGCCGGTAGATGTCGGTGTGTTCGAAATTACCGCTTCTGAAAACAATTCTCTGTTTCTTCAAAAGATGAATTCTGTTGCCAATGCTCAGGCTTTTGCTGTGACCCTGGAAAAAAAAGGTGGAAGTCCTTCCCCTACCATGGAGGCGATGTACCTTATGGGTTCTGTATAAATTTCTTTTTTTATTCTTTTTTTTCGCGCCTGTGCTGAATTTGATTTTTCAGGCATTGCCTCTCTTTAATATGGCACGAGTTTGATGAGTATTTCTTACCTATATAATTTCCATGAGAGTTTTATTTCCATTAATCATTACCATCTGCATCGTTTTCTGCTTCCCATCCTGCAGAAGTGTGTATAAGCCAAATGCTGTCAATGTCCCTTTATTAAAAGAAAAAGGCGAAGCAAAGTTCTATCTCTCCAACAATAATCTTCAAGTGGCTTATGCAATTTCATCCAATACCGGCTTAATGCTTAACGGATATTATGAAAAGCATCAGGAAGATTTTAACAATGATGATTACATTCAAAACAGAGGCATCCTTGGTGAAGCGGGGGCAGGTCTTTTCAAAACATACGAAAACAAATTAACGGTAGAATGTTATGGAGGTGCTGGATATGGAAAACTAAAGATCAGGGAACGTGACACCGATGAAAATGAAGTGGCTATTCAAAAAGATTTTTCCGCTGATGCTTATAAATTATTCATTCAGCCTTCTGCCGGTTATGCAGGACGGATTTTTGAGATCGCCATCACTCCCCGTTTTTCTGCGATCAAATATGCAAACGTGGCCTCTTCTAATTACACCATCCAGGAAAACAATGAATATTATTTTGAGAACATGGAGAAACCTTTATGGCTGTTTGCCGAACCAGCTCTTACACTTAGAGGTGGTTTCAAATGGTTCAAACTTCAGGTTCAGGTTGGAAGATCCTTCCGGCTGAATGAGAAAAAACTAAACAATAACGGCAGCCTGCTGAATGCAGGTGTGGTGATTGATATTGCTAAATGGTATAACGATTAATTTTATTTTATATGAAAAGAGTTCTTGTAATCGATGACGATAAAATGATCCAGGAATCAGCTGTCTTTTGCTTAAGAAAGGAAGGATTCGAAGTGATCACAGCAGATGATGGCCATCAGGCTCTTGATCTTGTAGATCGTTACCGCATCGATGTGATCGTTTGTGATATTATAATGCCCAAAATGTCAGGACTCGGACTTATCTCTCTTCTGAAGAATTTTTACCTGAACCGTATTCCGGTGATTATGATCTCGTCAATGGATAAAGGGGATGTGGTGCTTTCAGCAATTGACATGGGTGCCGATTATTTTATGGCGAAACCACTCGACTACGAAGAACTGGTGACAAAGGTGAAGGAGCTCTGCGAAAATAATCCTGTATAAGTTATCTGTAAAACATCATTAACAGCAACTCGGTCAGAAATCCAAGTACAAATCCACAATACACCTGTGATGGAGTATGTGCATGTAATTTCAATCGGGCATAACCAACCAGGCCTGATAAGATCAACACCAATAGAAAATAACCTTCCATATCCAGTTGCAACCTGTAGATCATTCCCAGTAATGCTCCTGCAATTCCGCCGATACCAACAGTGTGTGCACTGATCTTCCAAAGGAAGCTAATCATAAATGTCAGAAAAATAGAAATCCCTGCACCTAGCACCATGATGTTAAGTATACTCGGGAAATCCGCGTTGTAGAATAAATAGAAAAGTGCGAAAAAATACAGAGATGTTGTGAAGTAGGGAATTTTCCTTTCCGATAGCGTATGCATTTCCAGGCTTTTGATCCTGCCTGTTTTTAAAAGGATCAATGAATTGATGAGCGGAAGAAGAAAAGTAAATATGAACGTGATTCCAATTACGATGAGTTTGATCTTTGGAAGCGTAAAGGTGGCAATGTAGTTTTTTGTATAGAACAGGAGCAGAAAACCGTATGTCGGCATCAGCAAGGGATGAAAAACATAAGAGAGGAATCGCGCGAATTTTACTTCCGCGCTCCGTTTAACAACAGGCTCTGCAAGAGATTCCATTAAAGCTCTTTTCTTAACCTCGCTACCGGGATCTCCAATTGTTCACGGTATTTCGCGATCGTCCTTCTTGCAATGTTATATCCTTTTTCTTTCAGGATCTTTGTCAGCTTATCATCTGTCAGCGGCTTCTTTTTACTTTCAGCCTGGATACAATCAGATAAGATCTTTTTAACCTCTCTTGTTGAAACTTCTTCTCCGCTGTCGGTTGATAATGACTCGCTGAAGAATGTTTTGAGAAGGAAAGTACCGAATGGAGTCTGAACATATTTACTGTTCGCCACACGGGAAATGGTAGAAATATCCAAACCTACTTTTTCTGCAATGTCTTTCAGAATCATTGGTTTTAAAGTGGTTTCATCTCCAGTAAGAAAATATTCACGTTGGTATTCCATGATGGCATTCATGGTATAAAGCAATGTATAGCTTCGCTGCTGGATCGCATCAATAAACCATTTGGCCCCGTCAAGTTTCTGTTTCACGAACATGGATGCTTCCTTGCTGCTTTTGTCTTTTCCTCTACCATACTCTTCCATCATCTGGCTATATGCCTTGCTCACTCTTAACTCCGGAGCGTTCCTTGAATTAAGTGAAAGTTGCAGTAGTCCTTCATCAATGTTAATGACGAAATCCGGAATCACCTGCTGAAAACTTTTTTGTCCGTCGGCCATGGAGTTACCCGGACGAGGATTCAATTTTAAAATTTCATTGATAACATCTTTCAGGATTTCTTCATCGATCTCCAGTTTTTTCGAGATCTTATCATAATGTTTTTTGGAGAATTCATCCATTTGTTTTTCCACTACTTCAGTGGCTAACTGGACCAATCCTGTTTGAGGCTCTCTTTTCTTTAATTGTATAAGAAGACATTCACGAAGATCGCGGGCACCAACACCTGCAGGATCGAACTCCTGAATCACTTTCAGTAATTTCTCTAGTTCTTCTTCGTTGGTATTTATGTTCTGCGAAAATGCAATGTCATCGGTAATAGAAGTAAGGTCCCGGCGGAGATAACCATCATCATCGAGATTTCCTATCAGGTAAATAGCGATCTGATATTCGCGGTCATCAAGATCCTTCATCCCGAGCTGACTTTCCAGTATATCCTGAAAAGAAACACCCACAGAAAAAGGGATCTCTTTGCGTTCTTCGTCAGGGCTGGTATTGTTTGCTTTTAATTTATAAGAAGCTCCTTCATCATCATCCATGTAATCACTGATGCTGAAATCCTCCCGTTGATTATCTTCCTCTACAGGAGCATCATCATAATTCTCATCCTCCAGGTCATTATTCTCATCCTCCGTTTCCTCTCCTTCTTCAAGGGCAGGGTTGATTTCCATTTCTTCTTTGATGCGTTGCTCCAATGCAATGGTTGGCAACTGCAACAGTTTCATCAACTGGATCTGTTGAGGTGATAGTTTTTGTAATAACTTCTGCGACTGTACCTGCCTTAGCATAATGGTTAGGTTGATTTCAATACAAAAATAAGCAATAATTAAGGAATGGTTTTTAAGTAGTTATTAACCGTTTTTGATCCGGCTTGAATGACTGGAAAAGCTTTGTTAGTATGTCATGCAGAGGTTTTCTGCCGAACGGTTTTTGGTTGATTGTGGAATTAATTGCACATGTTGAAAGTGTGCAAAACGCCATATTCTGCAGCAAATACAGAATATGGCGAGTAAAGAATGGCCGCTAGGGTTTTAGAATTCCGCCGTTTTGGGTGCACGCGGAAAAGGGATCACATCACGGATATTGGTCATGCCGGTTACGAAGAGTACAAGTCTTTCAAAGCCTAATCCAAAACCTGCATGCGGAGCAGAACCAAATCTCCGTGTATCAAGGTACCAGTATAATTCGTCTGTAGGTATATGCATTTCATTCATTCTTCTTTCAAGAAGTTCAAGTCGCTCCTCCCGTTGTGAACCTCCAATGATCTCTCCGATTCCCGGAAACAGAATGTCCATGGCTCTTACTGTTTTTCCATCTTCATTCTGACGCATATAAAATGCTTTGATGTCTTTTGGATAGTCCGTGAGGATGACCGGTTTTTTGAAATGTTTTTCTACAAGGAAACGTTCATGTTCGCTTTGCAAATCTGCTCCCCAGTTTTCGATCAGGTATTTGAATTTCTTTTTCTTATTCGGAGTTGAATTTTTCAGGATCTCGATGGCTTCCGTATAAGTGAGGCGTTCAAAATCATTGGACAAGCAAAAATTCAGTTTAGCAGTCAGATCTAATTCAGAACGCTCTTCCTGCGGTTTCGATTTTTCCTCTTCCAGTAAACGGGTTTTAAGGAATTCAAGTTCATCCGGACAGGTTTCCAGCGCATATTGAATGACAAATTTTAACAGATCTTCGGCCAGTTGCATATTGTCGTTCAGATCTGCAAAAGCAACTTCCGGCTCGATCATCCAGAACTCTGCAAGGTGACGAGTGGTGTTTGAATTTTCCGCACGGAAGGTAGGACCGAATGTATAGATCTCACCAAGTGCCATAGCCGCCAGCTCTCCTTCGAGTTGTCCTGAAACAGTAAGGTTAGTGGACTTTCCGAAAAAGTCCTGCTTAAAATCTACTTCACCGCTTTCAGTCCGAGGAGGATTATTAAAATCAAGTGAAGTGACACGGAACATTTCTCCGGCACCTTCTGCATCAGATGCAGTAATGATGGGTGTATGAAGATAAATGAACCCGCGCTCATGAAAGAATTTATGAACCGCGAAAGCCAATGCATGACGCACTGTAAATACGGCGTTGAATGTATTCGTGCGGAAGCGCAAATGAGCGATCTCACGTAAAAATTCCAGGCTGTGTTTTTTTGGTTGTAATGGAAATTTCTCTGCATCACTGTCGCCAAGAATCTCAAGAGTCTTCACCTTCACCTCTACTTTCTGCCCTTTTCCTACCGATTCAATAAGCTCGCCCGTGATGCTGATCGCCGCTCCTGTTGTTAATCGTTTCAGCAGCGATTCGTCCATGGTGCTAAAGTCAACCACGGCCTGGAGATTATTAATGGTAGATCCGTCATTGATAGCAATGAATGTATTATTCCGGAATGTTCGTACCCACCCTTTAACTGTTACTTCCATTCCATAGGCTGTTGAATTTAACAGCGCTTTTACTTTTGTTCTTTTCACTCCGCTCATTGCTTAAAAATTAGGCTACAAAAAAACAAAAAATTATCTGATAACCGGCTATCTCATCTGAACTAAAACGAACTTTTAAATGGTAGATTTTGACGAGCAGGTTACCAACATTTTAGGATAGGAAACAAAATAAAGGGAAAAAGTTTCCTTTTATATGTCGGAATAACAGATAGTTGCGATTTTATTTTAAAAAAAAGAGCATGGAAACGTTGGAAATAAAAAATGTTTCCATAGTTTTGCGCCGGATTTAAACAACATGAATGAAATGGAAACAAAAGACAGAATAATACAAGGAGCGGAAGAATTGTTCTTTAAGTACGGGATCAAAAGTGTGACAATGGATGACATTGCAAAACACCTGGCCATTTCTAAAAAAACGATCTATCAGTTTTTCGAAGATAAGAACGAAGTAGTTGAAACCTTGTTGCAGGTGAAACTGAAGGAAGATGAATGTGCATTTCAGCAGATCCATGAGGAATCTGAAAATGTGATCATGGAAATGCTTAGTCTCATGAAACACATCGGTGCCATGTTTTCGAAAGTGAACCCGAATATCTTTTATGATCTGCAGAAATATCATCCCACAGCATGGAAACAATTTAAAGTGTTCAAGGAAGACTGTATGTCCAAAATGGTTGAAAGTGCTATATCCCGTGGGATTACAGAAGGACTTGTAAGATCAGAACTCAATCCGAAGATCATTGCAAAACTACGAATCGAAGAAGTAGAGATGGGGATGAATGCCACCATTTTCCCTCCTGATAAATTTAATATGGCTGAACTTCAGATCGCATTGCTTGATCACTTCCTCCATGGAATATGCACACTCAAAGGACATAAACTCATTAATAAATACAAACAACTTAACGAAGAAGAATAAAAATTCAGCTTATGAAAAGAATACTGTTATTATTCGGATTAGCGCTTTCGTTGCCGGTCTTTGCGCAAACAGGGGATACGGCATCCTATTCCTTCTCTCTTGATCAGGCCGTAAAATTCGCTCTGGAAAATCAGAAGGATGTAAAAAATGCATTGCTTGAAGAGCAGATCGCAAAACAAAAAGTAAATGAAGTAATGGGAATGGGATTGCCTCAGATCAATGCAAGTTTTGATCTCCGTTACTTTATCGAAATTCCAACTTCACTTGTACCGGCTGAGTTTTTTGGCGGTCCTCCGGGATCTTTTGCTGCTGTACAGTTCGGAACTAAATACAATGCCACGGCAGGACTTGATGCATCACAGTTGATCTTCAGCGGAGACTATTTTTTAGGTGTGAAAGCTTCGAAAGTTTTTCGTGAGATCTCTCAACGCTCCACCGAACGTACCCGAATCGAAACGTCAACGTTGGTCAGCAAAGCCTACTATACTGTTTTGATCAATCGTGAACGCAGCACACTCATGGACGCCAACATGGCCCGTGTGAAAAAAACCATGGATGATACCAAGGCTTTCCTGGACAATGGTTTTGTTGAAAAAATTGATCATGACCGACTGACTGTTATTTACAATAATCTTCTTGTTGAGAAAGAAAAAGTGGATCGCCTTCTTGCGCTGGGGACCTATCTCCTGAAATATCAAATGGGAATGGAGATCAATGCGAAGCTTCAGCTCACGGATAATATCTCCAATGTAAAATTTGAAGCAGCTTCCATTGCTGCGACAGATAAATTTGATTATGCGAAACGGGTAGAATATGGTTTGTTTGAAACTCAGTTTAAACTTGCGAAGCTGGATCTGAAGCGCAACCGTTTCTCTTACCTGCCTTCCGCATTTGCTTACGGAAGCTTAAGTGGTGCAGCACAGAGAAACGAATTTGATATTTTCGATAGCGATAAACGCTGGTATCCCACTGCATTGATCGGGGCAAAAGTCACCATGCCCATTTTTACAGGGATGCAACGGCATTCACGCAATCAGCAGGCAAAATTAAAATTACAACAAGCCGAAAATAATCTTGAATTCATCGAACGATCCATTGATCTTGAACTGGCATCTTCCACGGCAACATTACAGAATGCAGCATCATCCCTCGAAATCCAGAAAAAGAACATTGTGCTGGCGGAAGATGTAGCACGAGTAGCCAAGATCAAATATGAACAGGGTGTCGGCTCCAACCTCGAACTGATCACGGCTGAAACCGCATTAAAAGAAGCACAAACAAATTATTACAATGCCCTGTTTGATGCCCTGGTGGCGAAACTGGATTTTGACAAAGCCAACGGACTTATAAAATAATCGGATCTCAAAAAAGCAATATAATATTCAACGTATGAAAAAAGCAATTCTATTACCCGGCCTCTTCTTATTTCTGATCGCTTGCAACAGCCCGGAAGGCGAAGACAAGAAAGCAGAACTGGCCGAATTGAAAAAACAGGAAGCCGAAATAAAAACAAAGATCGCTGCTCTGGAGCTGGAATTGGGTCGTTCCGATTCTTCAACAGTTGGTGTTGCAGTTTCAGTGATTCCTGTAAAAGCAAGTGTTTTTAAAAATTACATTGATGTTCAGGGTCGTGTTGACGCTGATGAAAATGTTACACTCAGCACAGGAATGCCCGGAACGATCACAAAGATCAATGTAAAAGTAGGAGATGAGGTGAACAAAGGTCAGGTGCTCGCAGAAACAGATTCAAGAGCATTGTCTCAAAGTATGTCGGATCTGCAAACCAACTCGGATCTTGTTAACCAGATCTATCAGAAACAAAAAAATCTTTGGGATCAGAAGATAGGAACAGAGATCCAGTATCTCCAGGCTAAAACAAATAAAGAAAGCATGGAGAAAAAAATGGGTGCTTTGCAGGAGCAGATCCGCATGAGTAAGATCATTTCTCCCATCAACGGAACAGTGGATGCGGTTGATATCAAACTCGGACAAATGGTGTCCCCCGGAATGCCTTCTATTCGTGTGATCAATTTTTCAAATCTGAAGGTAAAAGCAGATGTAGCAGAAAGCTATGCATCAAAGATCCGGAAGGGCAGTGAAGTGATCGTATACTTTCCTGATATGAATGATTCGGTTATCACAAAAGTGAATTTTGTTTCCCGTGCTATCAGCAGTGCCAGCCGTACTTTTTCTGTTGAAGTGCTGCTTGATAACAAGAAAGAATATCATCCGAATATGGTTACCCGATTAAAGATCAATGATTATCAGTCGGGTTCCCCTTCTATTACAATTCCTGTACGAACCATTCAGAAAGACGAGGACGGAAAATCTTTTGTTTATGTGGCTGAGAATGGGGCTGCAAAAAAGTGTATCGTGGAAACAGGAAAACAATACAGTGGCCAGGCTGAGATCATCAGCGGATTAAAAGAAAATGAAATGCTGGTTGTACTCGGTTATGATCTGATCAATGAAGGAGATAAAATTTCGTACACTAAATAGTCACGGAGCAGTCATAGGTTCAAATTAATACTCAGCGGGGCGCAATTGTGTCTTAGCGACAAAAATAAAAATTATGAAGTTCAAAGAATTTAAACCATCCAGCTGGGCGATCGATAACAAGATCAGCGTTTATGTGCTTACCGCGATCATCACGATCTGGGGCCTCATGAGCTATAACAGCATTCCGAAAGAAAGTTTTCCGGAGATCGTTGTGCCTACCATTTACATTCAAACTGTTTACCAGGGGAATTCGCCTACCAATATTGAGAACTTGGTTACCAAGCCGCTTGAGAAGCAATTGAAAGGTATTGCGGGAATGAAGAAGTTAAATTCTACTTCACTGCAAGATGTTTCCGTGATCATGGTAGAGTTCAATACCGACATGAATGCATCAGTGGCGAAGGGAAAAGTAAAAGACGCTGTTGACCGGGCACAGCAAGATCTTCCAAGAGATCTGACGATGCAGCCGAATGTTCAGGAAGTGAATTTCTCCGAATTGCCGATCCTGTATATTAATCTCGCCGGTAAGATGGATCTGAACAAGCTGAAAAAGTATGCAGATCTAATGAAAGATAAGATTGAAGGAATGAAAGAGATCTCCAAAGTGATTATGGTCGGAGATCTGGAGAGAGAAATTCAGGTGAATGTTGATATGTATAAAATGCAGGCGGCTAATTTTTCTCTTGGTGATATTGAGCGCGCAATTCAGTATGAAAACATGAACATCTCTGCTGGTTTGGTTCCTATGGATGGGATGAAACGTAACCTTTCTATCAGAGGAGAATTTAAAGATGTGGATGAGATCAGAAACCTGGTTGTTTCATCGGGTTCCGGTGCCAAGGTTTATTTAAAGGACATTGCGGATGTAACCGATGGGACAAAGGAGCAGGAAAGTTACGCCCGTCTGGAAGGTAAAAATGTAATCACGCTGAACGTAGTAAAACGCAGTGGGGAAAATCTGATCGAAGCTTCTGATAAAATTGCTGCACTGGTTGAACAAATGCAGAAGGCTGATTTTCCTGCCGATATGAAAGTGACGATCACTGGCGATCAGTCGGAAACAACAAGAAGCACTCTTCATGATCTGATCAATACGATTATTATTGGTTTCTTATTAGTGACTTTCATCCTTATGTTTTTTATGGGTGTTACCAATGCCTTATTCGTAGCGGCATCCGTACCTCTTTCTATGCTCATCGCATTTATATTCATGCCGATCATCGG
>JALYRR010000275.1 GCA_030855265.1 Bacteroidota bacterium
GGAGAGGGTGGTGGACAGCATCTATAAATTGATTGAAGGGAAGGAACTGAACTGGATCAGCGAATATCGTTACCAAAGGACTGATAAAACATATGCATTCGTTATTGATAAGGGCTTTGCAATCAGGGACGAAAATGGTAAAGCCATCCGCATGGTAGGTGCCATGCAGGATATTACTGAGAAAAAGCATCTCGAAGATCTGTTAAGCATGTCGAATTCTCTTGCCAGGATCGGTAGCTGGGAGTTGAATTTGCAAAAAGGATCTTTGTTCTGGTCCGGAATTACAAAAGAAATTCATGAGGTTCCGATGGACTACGTCCCTGAATTGCAAACTGCCATTAATTTCTATAAAGAAGGTACAAGCAGGGAATTAATTGATATGAAGGTGAAGGACGCTATTGAGAATGAAACACCCTGGGATGTGGAATTGCAGATCGTCACCGCCAAAGGAAATGTCAGGTGGGTGAGAGTAATTGGTGAAACGGAATTTTTGTTTGGAAAGTGCGTTCGTGTCTACGGAAGCTTCCAGGATATCAATGATCGTAAAATGGCTGAGATCGCACTACTTAAGTCACTTGATGATAAAAATACCATCCTTGAAAGTATTGGTGACGCCTTTTATGCCGTTGACAAAGACTGGAATGTCACCTATTGGAATAAAGAGGCAGAGAGAATGTTGGGCATAAGCAAAAGAATGATCCTGGGAAAAAATTTGTGGAACATGTTCCCTGAATTTGTTGATTCATCTTCTTACTTTTTTTACCAAAAAGCGATCACCGAAAATTCCGCCCAGCACTTTGAAACTCATCATACCACACTTTCAGCCTGGTACGAAGTAAGTGTCTATCCATCTGAAGGTGGCTTGTCCGTATATTCAAAAGATATCACCGAAAGAAAAATTTCTGAGATCAGGTTGAAAACATTAAATGAAAGTTTGCGTAAACAGGCTAAGGAATTAGAAATTTCTAATTCAGAGCTTGAGCAATTCGCTTATGTAGCTTCTCATGACTTGCAGGAACCTTTAAGGATGGTGAGCAGCTTTTTGGCCCAGATAGAAAAAAAGTATGGAGACGTACTGGATCAAAAAGGAAAACAGTATATTCATTTTGCGGTGGATGGTGCAAAAAGAATGAGACAGATCATTCTGGATCTTCTGAATTATTCACGTGTGGGAAGGAGCGAGGAAAAAAAGGAAGACATTGATCTTAATCAACTCATTAAAGAGATAACTTATAATTACAGCGGGCGTTCTGAAAATATTAAATTTCACATTCAACCATTACCTGTTGTAATCGGACAGATGGCGCCTGTTCGTCAGGTATTTCAGAATCTAATAGATAATGCAGTTAAATATCAGCCAGAAGGAACCCAGGCTGTAATTCATATCGCATGTAAAGAGTTACCCGACTTTTGGGAATTTTCAGTAAAGGACAACGGGATTGGAATTGAAAACGAATATTTTGAAAAGGTCTTTATTATATTTCAAAGACTTCATACAAAGGATGAGTTTTCAGGCACAGGGATGGGACTTGCCATTACAAAAAAAGTAGTGGAATCGCTTGGCGGAAGTATCTGGCTGGATTCCGAACCTGGTAAAGGAAGCACCTTTTATTTTACATTGCTAAAATAAATATTATGGACAAAATTCATGTATTATTAGTAGAAGACAATGAAGGAGATATTCTCCTCATCTCTGAAGCTTTGCAGGATAGTAAAATGCCGATCGCCATTAGTGTGGTTAAGGATGGAAAAGCTGCCCTGGACTTCCTTGAAAAGACAGGGGGGTATAAGAAAGTTAAGATGCCTGATCTTGTTTTTTTAGACGTCAATCTTCCTAAAAAGAACGGGCATGAAGTACTTAAGTATATTAAGCATTCGCCTTTGCTTCAGCATATTCCTGTAGTTATGCTTACGACTTCATCATCAGCCAATGATATTAATAATGCGTATAAACATTTTGTTAACTGCTTTGTAACAAAACCTGTAGAGTTAGATGATTTTATGGAAACCGTTGTGAATATTGGAAAATTCTGGATCAGTACGGTGAAATTACCTGTTAGCTAAAGTTCAAATGAACAAGGACAAGAGGAAATATAACGTATTAATAATTGAGGACAATTTTGGAGACTTCAGCCTTGTTGAAGATTACCTGCAAGAGAAATTGATTTCACCTGGTATCTTTCATGCAAAAACATTTTCTGAAGCAAAGAAGATTTTTGGTTCGGAAAAAATCCATTTTGATTCAATTCTTCTGGATCTTTCCCTTCCGGATAAAAACGGAGAAGAACTTATAAATGAAATTGTAAAACTTGCGGACTCCACTCCTGTAATCGTTCTCACGGGATATTCCGACATGTCTTTTGGGATCCGTTCCCTTTCCCTGGGCGTTTTTGATTATCTGTTAAAAGATGAACTTACTCCCACCTCCCTTTACAAAAGCATTCTTTATAATATTGAGCGCAAAAGATCCGAGCAGGAACTTGTGCAAAAAAATCAGGAGCTTTCCACGCTTTTTGGCCATCTTCAAAATATTCGTGAAGAGGAACGTATGCGCATCGCAAGAGAAATTCATGATGAACTGGGACAGGAACTTACCGCCCTTAAAATGGACATTGACTGGATCAGGTACAAACAAACAAATCCAGATCAAAAAGTAGTTTCAAAACTGGATGAGATGCTTCAGCTCTGTGATGGAATTATTTCGAATGTGAGAAGGATCTCTTCTGATCTTCGCCCCGCAATTATTGATGATCTTGGACTTATTGCTTCCCTTGAATGGAAGTGTGCTGATTTTGAAAAACGTTCAAGAATACCCTGTTTATTTACATCTGAACTTCCTGAAAGAAAGTATGATAAGAATTTCAGTATTGCGGTTTACAGGATTCTGCAGGAAACTCTTACCAATGTAAGCCGCCATGCTGAAGCGAAGAGTGTTCATGTATCCATTTGGGAAGATCAAACGGAATTGGTAATGGAAGTGATCGATGATGGAAAAGGATTAAGATTAGACCCGAATAGGCCCGATAAACCTTTAGGAATTAGAGGTATGAAAGAAAGAGCTGCGCTAATGGGCGGTGCGCTTGATCTTGCCGGCGAAAAAAATGCCGGTACGGTTGTGACTCTTCGTTTGCCAATGGAATAGACAGATGATATGATTCGGGTCGCAAGGAGTTTGTTAGCTGCGATCATATATAAATAAAAGAAAATAAAATGAAGATACTGATAACGGATGATCATGAATTGGTGAGGAGTGGCTTGAAACGGATCATTTCGGAAGAATTTGATACAGCTGAAGTCTTAGAGGCATCCAATGGTCTTGAAGCAGAAAAGATTGCGAGGGCTCATAAATTGAATCTGATCATCATGGACATGGCAATGCCGGATAAAACCGGTCTCGAGGTTCTTAAACAAATCCGATCCGAATCTATAAAAACACCTGTGCTGATCTTAAGTATTCATCCAGAAAATCAATATGCCGTGCGTGTGCTTAAAGCAGGAGGCAATGGCTATATTTCAAAGGGTTTTTCGCGCTCCGAATTTGTTTCGGCTGTTCAGATTATTTTGAAGGGGAAAAAATATATATCCCCGGATGTGGCAGAAATTCTCGCTTCCAGAGTAGGTGAAGATTCCGAAAAAGAACAACACGAACTCATTTCCGACAGAGAAATGCAGGTGTTAAAATTAATAGCCTCCGGAAAAACCGTTTCCCAAATCGCCGACACACTTTCCCTGAGTGTGCCTACTGTAAGCACCTACCGGAGCCGTTTGCTGGAAAAAATGGGTTTTAAAAACAATGCAGAACTTACCGTTTATGCTATTAATAATGGTCTTGTTTAGTCTCTAGTATTTAGTACAATCACCCCATCACTCAATCACTCATTCACTCCATCACTCCATCACCCCATCACTTCATTACTCAATCACTCCATCACCTCATCACTTCATTACTCAATCACTCCATCACTCAATCACCC
>JALYRR010000098.1:0-10572 GCA_030855265.1 Bacteroidota bacterium
ATGTTCAGGAAAGTCGACTTCCCTACTCCATTCTTCCCCACTACTCCGATCTTCTCCCCTTTCTTAAATATATAAGAGAAATCATTTACGATTTTTGTTTCTCCGAATGCTTTTTTGATCTTAATGAATTCAAGAATTTTCCCACCGATCCTTGACATCTTTACACCGAGTTCCAGTTTCTCTTCCTTCTGTTGACTAAAAGCTTTTTCCTTGGTTTCATGAAACTGATCAACGCGATATTTAGCTTTTGTTCCACGGGCTCTTGGCATTTTACGAACCCATTCAAGTTCTCTGCGATAAAGATTTTTTGCTTTGTCAATTTCACTGCCCTCCATCGTTTCACGCTCGGCTTTCTTTTCAATGTAGTATTGAAAATTTCCCTTGTAATGATATAATTTCTGGTTATCGATTTCAACAATCTGCGTACAAACACTATCCAGGAAATACCTGTCGTGGGTAACCAGCAGCAATGTCATGTCTCTTGCCACCAGATAGTTTTCAAGCCACTCGATCATTTCCACATCCAGGTGGTTGGTTGGCTCATCGAGAATTAATAAATGAGGTTCTTCAATAAGCACCTTTGCCAGTGCAACGCGTTTTTTCTGTCCTCCGGAAAGTGTGCCGATGGTCTTATCAAGAAATGCAATTTTCAGACGCTGAAGGATTTCCTGAACTTTTGATTCGAAGCCCCATGCTTCCAGTTTATCCATCTGGGCGCTTGATGCTTCAAGGCGATCAGAGGTTTTATCATTGTAATCTTTTTCGAATGCAAGTAATGCCTCTTCGTATTCACGAACAGCATTCAACATGGGATTGTTGCTCTGATAGATCGCTTCAATCACCGTATTATTTTCATCAAATTCGGGATTCTGATCCAGGTAGGTAACAACAATGTCCTTACGGAAAGTGACTGTTCCGGCATCAGGAATTTCCTTGCCCATAAGGATCTTAAGCAGAGTGGATTTACCAGCGCCGTTTTTTGCGATAAGGGCCATGCGATCACCCTGATTCAAACCAAAGCTTATTTTATCAAATAAAGATTTTGCTCCGTAGGATTTGGTTACGGACTCAACAGAAAGATAGTTCAAGAAATAATGGAATTAAAATTAGCGCGCGAAGATACGAAAATATCCCCACAGAATGGGTGTTGGAGGGATTAAGATTCTTTCTCTTTCTCCTTTTCCGGAGGAACGTAATTGTAGGTGATTTTGATACGGGGTGGATGGTGCCTTACAGGAAACTCTTCTTCAGGGATTTCCAATTCCTCAATTTCGTCATCATCCAGGTCATATACTTTCGGTTGAGGGCCTTCCTTCCTGAAATTGTAGGCTGTGATTAGTCCGGCCAATGCGCCCAGCATGTGCGATTCCCAGGAGATTCCGTTATTGAATGGAAGCATTCCCCACACTGTTCCTCCGTATAAAAATGTCACGAATAATGACAAAGCAAGAAGCCTTGTATCCTTTCTGAAAACTCCGCTAAAAAAGAGAAAAGATACAAATCCGTATATGATGCCACTTGCTCCGATATGATAGGATTCCCTGCCTGCCGCCCATACCCAGATCCCCGTCATAAGGTAAACCCAGAAAAAAACAGGGAATGCAATTGAACGGTAAAAGAAAAATATGATAGGCCCGAGAACAAGCAATGGTAGCGAATTGGAAATAAGATGAGAAAAATCGGCATGTAATAAAGGAGAAGTAAGAATGCCTATGAGCCCGTGAACAGTTCTGGGATATAAACCATACCAGGAAAAATTGACGGAAAAGGCTTCTTCAAAAAGTTTTACCCCCCAAAGAACTATTATGAAAACAGCCGGATAGAAAATACTTAAGAATAATTTCGGTGAACTGTTTCTCATTTCGGGGGAATAAAATTATCTCCAAAAGGGACAATGTTTATACCAAAGATCAAAAATGACAGAAAGGCACTCTTCTTTCGTGCAAAGTATTTACTTATATTTGTTTAACTGATGAAAAAAGCTGCCGTTATCCTGCTCCTTGGAATATTCCTGTTCAATCTGGGCGGCTATTTTGTTGCATTTAAAGCCCTTGAATTCCAGGCAAAAAAAGAGATCAAAGCTCAGATCAAAAACGGGATCCCGGAAAATGAGATGATCAGGATCGTAATTAACTCTTCAAATTCCTCCGAACTGGATTGGATTAAATCGGACAAAGAATTCAGATACAAAGGGGAAATGTATGATATCGTTCGGATTGAAATAAAAAACTCCGGAACTGAGTATTTTTGTATTCAGGATAAACAGGAAAAGATTTTATTCGCTAACCTGGAAGATCACATTCGTCAGCATATTTCCGATAACAAACCATTAAAGAACAAAACAGCCAAAGAATTGAAAGATCATGTTTTGAAGGTTTATTCATCAGAAATCAAAATCGCCCTTCCTCTTCCGGGAGTTTCAGAATTTCATTACGGCTTTTCTAAAATCAGATTTCAATCTGTCGCACTGAGTATTTTCTGCCCTCCTCCGGAAAAAAAATTCCGAACTTAATTTCAATTTAAACATTCCATCTGCCGATTTGAAATTTCGGCTTTATGGATCATGCATTTCTGATACAGGCAATGAAGCTTATGTATTGGAAACAAACACATTTTTATTCTAAAAAATCCATATGAGAAATTTATATATATCACTGATTTTTTCGGCATGCATCAGTTCTTCTGTTGTTGCACAAACTCAGGAAACAGATACACTTCCACTTAAAATGATCAATTTAAATGAAGTGATTTTTTCTGCAAATAAAGCAGAAGAAAAAAAGTCCGATGTTCCTTATAATATTGATGTAATAAAAAGCAGGGAGCTTGAACTTTCGAATCCACAAACCTCGGCTGACATGCTGGCCAATACCGGCAATATCATGGTTCAAAAAAGTCAGGCCGGTGGCGGAAGCCCTATTATCAGGGGATTTGAAGCCAGCCGGGTTCTCATTGTAATTGACGGTGTGAGAATGAACAATGCAATTTACCGCACTGGACATTTGCAGGATGTGATCACGCTTGATCCATCCATGCTCGACCGGACAGAAGTAATTTACGGGCCCTCCTCTGTAATGTATGGAAGTGATGCGCTGGGCGGTGTGATGCATTTCTACACAAAAAAACCCTTGTACGGCGATGACAAAATGTTCTTTCGCCTGAATTCCTATGCCCGCTATTCTTCCGCAAATCAGGAAAAAACAGGACATGTTGACTTTAACCTTGGTTTCAAAAAACTTGCATCTCTCACCAGCATCTCTTATAGTGATTACGATGATCTCCGCACAGGAAATGGAAGAACCAACAACCAGGATTTCGGAAGATGTTATAATTATGCAGGTCAGAACTGGAATGGAACAGCAGACAGTACCATACGAAATTATAAAACCAATATCCAGAAAAAGACAGGCTATTCACAAGTTGACCTTATGGAGAAACTGACTTTCAAAGTAAGCGAAAAAACAGAGGTAGGAATGAATTTACAGTATTCAACTTCTTCCAACATTAATCGTTATGACAGACTAAGCGAATACAACGGAGCCAATTTAAAATTTGCAGAATGGTATTATGGCCCCCAAAACAGGGTCCTGGCTTCCGTTTACGGCAACATCAAATCGCAAGGAAAACTCTTCGATAACCTCAGAATTACAGGCGCTTTTCAGAACATTGACCAACAACGGGTGAGCAGAAGATTCAGCACGAATTATTCAAGTGCAAGCAGTAGCAACAAACGGACAGATCAGCGGGAGAATGTAAAAGTTTATTCACTGAATGCCGATTTCAGAAAGGAGATCAAAGAAAAACATGAATTAAGTTACGGGGCAGAGTACGTTTATAATGATGTGAATTCAGAAGCTACAATCACAAATATTTATGCTGATACAACAGTGAACCCTGTGGCAACCCGTTATCCAAACGGCGGAAGTAGTTTGAGTAATGCTGCAGTTTATCTCACTCATACCTGGGAAATCAGTGACCGATTTATACTTACTGATGGAATTCGTTACACAAGTAATACACTAAAGGCTAGTTTTGATACATCCTCCGCCGTTTCTCAATTCCAGTTTCCTTTCACATCCGTTAAACAACGGAATCAGGCATTGAATGGAATGATCGGTCTGGTCGCTTCACCGGAAAAAAATGTACGGCTGAGTCTTCTTGGTTCAACAGGATTCCGTGCTCCGAATGTGGATGATCTTGCCAAAGTATTTGAATCTACCGGAAGTGTGATTATTGTTCCCAACGCAGATCTGAAACCTGAATATGCTTACAATTTTGAATTCGGAGTGTCGACCACCATTTTCGAAAACAAGGTCAAACTTGAAGGAGGTTATTATTATACACTTTTGAAAAATGCAATCGTGACAAGGAAAACTACTTTTGAAGGAAAGGATTCAATAATGTTTAATGGGACACTCAGCGAAGTGAGATCATCACAAAACGTAGATGAAGCCTATATTCAGGGTGCCTGGGGAGCCATTTCAGCTGACTTTACCGATAATGTTTCTTTCAAAAGCACGCTCAACTACACGCTTGGTGAATATAAGCAGTTTATTCCAGACAATGGCCCCCAACCCGGACATGACACTATTGTTCCGCTTGATCATATTCCCCCTTTGTTTGGACAAACCAGCCTGATCTTCCGGTTTAAAAAATTTGAAAGCGAAATCTATTCGCGTTACAGCGCTGCAAAACTTTCAAAAGATTATAGCTTAGGAAAAGAGGACAATGAATTGTATTCTGCCGATCCGGTAAATGGATATATGCCCGGCTGGGTCACATTCAATGTAAAAACAACATTTAAGTTAACTAAGAATTTCATGGTGAATGTGGGTGTTGAGAACCTTTTCAATACACATTACCGCGTTTTTGCATCTGGTGTAAGTTCAGCAGGCAGAAATGTAGTTGTTGCCATCAGAGTTAAAGTATAGAAACGAATTCAAAAAAGGGGGGCTGTTAAAATTGCCTCCCTTTTCTGTTAAAAACATTTAATTTTTTACCCCAGTCCTTGTTTTTGGGGAAAATTGTTTATTTTTGAGAAAACAACTTTGCAACAATGAAAAATTTTTCCGGATTTTTCTTTCTTACTTTTTTTATTCTTCTTTTCTCAGGGATGGATGCATTTGCCATCAGCAAACCGGGAACAGGAAATAATAGCATTGATTCCACAGCAAGCATAAAGAGCAATATTGTGATCTTCAAAATGATCACTTCACCTTCCAATAGTATCAGCAATTCCAACGGAAGCCTAAAAAAAGCAGGCAAAGTGGCCCGTACCTCTTCAAATCCCCACTCTTATATCAAACCTTTACGACCTGTTTCCAACGAAGGTTAATCTTACTTTAATTTCCTGTTAATATCGCCATAATACAAGCGTGGTAATTTTGCTCATATAAAAAACTATATGATATCAACTATTACACATACTGCTATTGACGCAGTAATCTATCTCAAGAACGGAAAAAGAAAATACGGAGTGCTGATCGATCAGACGGAAACAAACGAAAATTATCAGTTTATTTCAAATTATCATTTGGGCATGTTCAGAGAAACAAACAACCCGGGTTTTATTGAATTACTATCAGGAGCTTCCATCGAAGCAATTGATATTAATCTGAAATGATCAGGAAAAGCCTCTTTGCTTTTTAATATTTTCATATGCCTCCTGCACCTTCTGAAATTTTTCTTTAGCTGCTTTCTGCACCTCTTCACCTAAAGCAACCACCTTATCCGGGTGAAATTTTACAGCCATCTTTCTGTAAGCTTTCTTCACCTCTTCATCAGTTGCATTGGAACCGATCTCCAGAATTTTATAATCACTGTCCACATCACGAAAGTACATCGCTTTTAAAGCATTAAAATCCGCAGGCGTGATTCCAAGATAGTTTGCGATCGTAGCGATCGTATTCAATTCCGTTTGATGAACATGTCCATCTGCTTTTGAAATTCCAAAAAGATAATGAATGATCTGCAGCCGTTCTGAATGTGGCATGTATTGTTTGATTTGCGAACATACCTGCTGAAGCGGGATTTCCTGATTCAGAATTTCCTTCAGCATCACGATCTGCTGCTGTGCATTTGCTTCGCCAAACTGATTAACAAGAAAGCGTTTTACATAATCCAGTTCACTCTTCATTGTTCTTCCGTCACTTTTCATGACAGCAGCTGACAATACAAGAAGGCTGGCAGTAAAATCTCCGATATGCGGAGAGCCGGTTCCTGTTCCAAAAGTTCTGCCATTTGCCTGCACAGTTACACTTGCTGCATCCAGCGCAGAACCGAGTGCAAACCCAAGAACCCCGCCGAGCGGACCTCCCAACGCCCATCCTAATCCTCCACCTAACCACTTACCGAATTTTATTTTTGCCATAATGATTCTTTTTGCGCGGCAAAGGTAAATATTTAGCGAGCATTCGGTACATTTGAAAAGCATGATTTCACAATTAAAACAAACAACCATGAAAACAGATCTTTACACAAAATCAATCCTGACAGTTATAGCCGCAGCCCTGTCAATTATTGCAGTTCGTCAGTTTCCAATCACCAACGAAGCCAATGCTGCAAAACCTGATTTCAATAAGTTCGCTTCTGTACCTGTTAATGAGGATGGATCCATTAATGTTAAAATGGTCAGTGATATGGATGTAAATATCCGGAGTATCGGAGGAAGTAGTGTTTATGGGGCTTTGCCGATCAACCTGAAAGAAATCGGCGGCAGCAGCTTTTACGGTTCATTGCCGGTGAACTTCAAGGAAATCGGCGGAAGTTCGATCAGCTCAAGCGGGATTCCTGTTAACATTGAATCCGTGGATGGTATAAGTATTTACAGTGCTATCCCGGTAAAGGAAATCAAATAGTTTTCCGTAATTATATTATGGTAATTTTGCCTGCTCAATGAGTTAATATGTTTAAGAAGATCACACTTGGAATTCTCTGTGTCCTGATGGGCGCAGTTTTTATTTTTTCCGGCTATACAAAATTGTATCCGATAGAACCATTCGAATATACATTTGTAGATCTCGGAATGATCAATTGGCAATTATCTCCCTTTGTCGCACGATTGCTGATCGGTCTGGAATTCCTGATCGGTATTTTGCTGATCATGCATTTACATCTACGCAAAGTACTTCTTGCAGGAATGCTGTTACTGGTAATTTTCAGCTTCTATCTTCTTTTACTCATCTTCTTTACAGGAAATAAGGGAAACTGCGGATGCTTTGGCTCAATGATCGAAATGACTCCGCTGGAGGCGATCATTAAGAATAGTATGATGCTTGGTTTTTTCCTGATCCTTTATTTTTTTCATTCGGGCTGGGAACTCCGGAAACGCAAACGACTGCTTTTGGTTATACCGATTGCCCTTTCATTTGCATTGCCATTCATACTGAATCCGGTAGCACTTGATTATTCCGAAGCCTATCTGAACAAACCGGAGGAAAATTTCTTGATTGAATTGGATACACTTTACAACAATGCGAAGCTGAATGTTCCTCCAAAAACATTATCAGAGGGGAAGCAGATCATCGTTTTTATGAGTTTAACCTGCAAGCATTGTAAGATTGCGGCAAACAAGATCCGGATCATGCGGGAAAAAAATCCGGAGATTCCATTCTACTTTGTATTGAATGGCCAGGAAAAAAACCTGGAATCGTTTTTTGAACTGACACAAACAAAGGATATTCCGCATTGTATGTTGCTCGGCCGAAGTTTCGTTTATTTGGCGGGAACATCCTTACCAACAATTTACATGGTAAATAACAGCATGGTTGAACATGAGATCGATTATTTTACAATGGATCAGAAGGAAATTGAAAACTGGCTAAAAAAGAAGTAGAACCAGAAATAAGGCGGGTGATTTTTTCATTGATATAACCGACTGAAAAACAGGGCTGACAGCTACTAATTCGCCAATCCGGAGCATCCTCTGCTACCTCACAAAGCCTAATTCAACCGCTCAATAGAAAATCCCTGCCGCTCACAGATTTTCTTTGGTATTTTGTTTATTTATACATAATATTGTAAAGCATATAAATTAACATAGAAAAATGAAAATCACTTCTACTACTGCTCTATTGTTTGTTTCCATTTTGGGTTGTTTGAGTATCGCTCCTTTAGCTGCTCAAACTCAGATCCCATGCGGAACCTCTGAAGTAACAGATGCTCTTCATAAGAAATACCCGCAGCTGGTGGCTCAGAAAGCCCAATATGAGGCTGAACTGGATGCTATCATCACTCAGAATAAAAATAAAAAATCCGCAGAATCAGTTTATATAATCCCGGTAGTTTTCCACGTGCTTCATATTTATGGATCGCAGAATATTGCCGACGCTCAGATCTTTGCCCAGATGAACCGCCTGAATGAAGATTTCCGCAAACTTAATGCTGACACTTCTGCACTTGTGGCTGGGTACGACACAGTAGCAGCGGACTGTAAAATTGAATTCCGTCTTGCACAGCTTGACCCGAATGGAAATTGCACAAACGGAATTGACCGTATTTATACTCACCGTACTTTTCAGGCAAGCGATAACTCAAAACCCAATCAATGGCCGAGAGAGAAATACCTGAATATTTGGGTGGTGAATGATATCGAAGGCAGCGGTGGCGGATCCACGATCTTAGGATTTGCTCATTTCCCTTCAAGTGTAGCTTCTTTTCTTTATCCTTTCGACGGAATCGTTGCTATTTATAACACTGTAAACGGAAGCTCCAGAACGCTGACGCATGAAGTAGGTCACTGGTTAAATCTTAATCATACATGGGGTAGCGGCGAGATCAATGTTGCCTGTGGTGATGATGGTGTGAACGATACCCCTCCAACCAAAGGTCATTTCTCTACTTGTCCGCTTACAGATTCTTCCTGCACAGGAGGTATTATTGAAAATGTTCAAAATTTCATGGATTATTCCAGCTGTACAATGATGTTCAGTGAAGGACAGAAAATAAGAATGAGAGCAGCACTTGAAAGTAATGTCTCTTCAAGAAATAATTTATGGAGAGGTGAAAATCTGATTGCAACAGGAACCGATGGATCCGGAGTTGCATGTGCTCCTGTACCTGATTTCAATGCCAATCGCTATTACGTTTGTGCCGGAAGTACTGTAACCTTTACCAAATTCACTCAAAACACACTAAGCACAGCAGGTGAAACCTATTTATGGAACTTCCCTGGAGGAACCGCACCTTCTTTAACGGCAGTAAGTCCCACAGTTACTTACACCACACCGGGTTGGCATGATGTTACTTTGCAAATCACCAATTCTGCAGGCAGCACCACCACTACAAAAGCAGGTTTTATTTATGTGAGTGAAAATTATGCTCAGTACACGAGTGTATTTACTGAGGACTTTGAGAATTCAAGTGATTTTTTCAACTTCTGGCCGGTAAGCAATCCGGACATGAATGCAAATACTTTCGGCCTTAGCAGTTCTACCGGATACAGCGGTACGAAAAGCGTAAAAATGGGCGCTTATGGAAATTACCGTTATGATGTGGATGAACTGATCACTCCTTCCTTCAATCTGGATTATCTGTCTTCTCCAACATTAACTTTCCGTTGTGCTGCTACATCCAAAGCTTCCAGCGCCGCTGATATTAATGACGAGCTAAGACTTTTTTATTCCAACAACTGCGGCCAGTCCTGGACTCCATTAGGATCAATGATTACCGATGCTAATTTGATCAACAATGGTTTTTTTGGATCAGATTACACACCTTCTTCCCCTTCAGCATGGAAATTACATACGATCAACATTCCATCGGGTGCACAAACAGACAAAGTCCGTTTCAAATTTCAGTATACTTCCGGAAGCCACAGCAACAATATCTACATCGATGATGTGAATATCAATGGCATTGTTGGAATCGAAGAAAATACGCTTGAGGATGGAACTTTTAATCTTTATCCGAATCCTGCAAATCAGTCCTGCACGGTTTCTTACCGTCTGAATGAATCAGCTGATACGAAGCTGGAGGTAGTTGACATTCTTGGAAAAACGATCATGCTTGCTGGTTTTGCTTCACAACAGGCAGGAGACCACACTTTCAGTATCTCTAAACAAAAACTTAATTTAAACAATGGGGTATATTTTGTCAGACTTACCTCAGGTAATAATATAATGACCAAAAAATTAATCATCACAGAATAATCACTATCCAACCATCACTATGAAAACAAACTACAAAAACTTCTTTTTGGGCCTTCTTGGCTGTGTTGCCGGAACAATGGCTTATGCACAACATGACGCACAATGTGGTCAAACAGGTGCAATGCACAAATTGTACGCGAAACATCCTGAACTTGTTCAAAAGCAGGTGGATTATGACAATGCTATTTCACAAGCTGCTGCCAGCAAAAGTGGTCAGAAGGCAGTTGAGTCCATCTATACTATTCCGGTGGTTTTTCACGTGATCCACACGTATGGAAGTGAAAACATCTCTGATGCTCAGATCAAAGATCAGATGGATATCCTTAATCGCGATTACAGGAAATTGAATACTGATATTTCTGCTATCGCTTTAAACACTCCTTTTGATACTCTTGCAGCTGATTGCAAACTTCAGTTCAAACTTGCC
>JALYRR010000098.1:10582-13090 GCA_030855265.1 Bacteroidota bacterium
CCCAGCTGGATCCAAATGGAAATTGCACCAATGGTATTGACCGTATCTATTCCCATCTTACCAGCAATGCAGATGACAATGCAAAATTAAATCAGTGGCCGAGAGAAAAATACCTGAATGTTTGGTTGGTGAAGTCAATTGGTGAGACACCGGGTGTTGCGGGATATGCTTATTATCCTTCTGCTGTAAACGGCTTCCTTTACCCTTTTGACGGGATCATTATCCTTCACGATTATATAGGAAGTATCGGTACGGCAACACCATTTAATTCCCGTGCCTTAACGCATGAGATCGGCCACTGGCTGAATCTTTCTCATACATGGGGAAACACCAATGATCCGGAAGTTGGTTGTGGTGATGATGCTGTTTCTGATACTCCAATAACAAAAGGTCATCTTTCATGTGATCTGTATACTCCACTTTGTACTGTTAGTCCCCTCGTTAACAATTACCCATTCACCAATGTATCACTTACGTCGGGAATGATTGATCCAACAGCAGTTCCAACGGATTCAGGCGCCGTTTTCAATACTTTTAGTGCTGTTGGCGTTTCGGCTAACTCTACTCTTGATTCCAGTTTTTCATTTGATGATTGGGATTTAGGTGGTGCTGCAATCGATAACGATACAACCTTCGCCTCTTTAACAGGTGCTATTAATACCGGAAAATATTATCAGGTAACCCTTACTCCTGAATATGCTTATTCAATGACCCTTACCGGATTAACTTTCAATTTTAAACGAAATGGAACAGGAGTTAGAACTTACTCTGTTCGCTCCAGTAAAGATGGCTTTGCATCCAACTTGGTAGCTTCGGTATCTCCGGTTAATCCTTTACTAAATGTAAGAGGAAATGTTTTCTATTCTAAGTATGACACGACAGTGAACATCGTAGGAAGCAAAATTACTTTACCAGCAGCTTCATTCAAGAACCTGATTGCTCCTATTACATTCAGAATTTATGCATGGAATGCAGAGGATTCCACAGGAACCTTCAGTATTGATAATGTATCATTCTCAGGTTCTGCCGGAATTATTGAAAACACTCAAAACTTTATGGAGTATTCTTATTGTTCGAATATGTATACTAACGGACAAAAAGACAGAATGCGTATTGCTCTTGAAAGCAGCATTTCCGGAAGAAACAACCTTTGGTCAGCAGCAAATCTTGCCGCTACAGGAACAGATGGATTGGCAGCAGCTTGTGCTCCGGGTGCCGATTTCTACGCAAACAGATACTCAATCTGTGCAGGTGGAACAATTACTTTCTCAAGAAACATCCTTTACACTACCCCGGGTACGACTACTACTCAAGTTTGGGATTTTCCTGGAGGAACTCCTGCAACTTCAACTGTAGCTAGTCCTACTGTGACTTATAGCACTCCGGGTTTATATCCGGTTACATTGACATCCACCAACACAGTTGGAAGTAATTCAACAACCAAAACGGCCTACATTTATGTAAGTGAGAATTTCGCACAATACTCCAATCTTTACACTGAAGATTTCGAGAACACTGCCAACTTCTTTAACTTCTGGAGAGTAAATAATCTGGATGGTAACGCAAATTCCTTTGGCATAGTTAGTAATACAGGTTACAGCGGGAATCACAGCGTTAAAATGGGTGGATTTGGTAACTACAGATACGATCTGGATGAGTTGATCACTCCATCTTTTGATCTTGATTTCCTTACCACGCCAACCTTAACGTTCAGATGTGCTGCAACATCTAAAGCTTCAACAGCTGCGGATATCAATGACGAATTGAGAATTGCCTATTCAAACAACTGCGGACAATCGTGGACCAATATGGGAGCAGCTATAACAGATGCCAACCTTATAAACAATGGTTATTTTGGATCTGACTATACACCTTCATCTCCATCGGCATGGAAACTGCACACTATCACAATTCCCGCAGGTGCTCAAACAGGCAAGGTGAGATTCAGATTTGAGTATAAATCAGGAAGCCACAGCAACAATATTTACATTGATGATGTAAATATCAATGGAGTAGTTGGAGTAAATGAAAATGAGAACGAAGCATCGTTCAGCATTTATCCTAACCCTGCGAACCAATCCTGCACAATCTCTTATCGTCTTACTCAACAATCAGTAACGAAAATCGAAGTAATGGACGTTTTAGGAAAACAGATCCTTTCTGTAAACAATGCACAACAATCTGCCGGTGACTATACTTTCAGCATTTCAAAACAACAATTGAACTTGCACAATGGAATGTATTTCATCAAGCTTACTGTAGATAATCAGACCTTCACGAAGAAACTGATCATCTCTGAATAATCACTCAGATAAATAATAAATGAAAAGGAGACCTGTTGCGGTCTCCTTTTTATTTTGAATAATTCATTTAGTTTGATCGTATCACTCCGCTAAACCACATCTTGTATAGCAAAAGCACTGCATTTACTTTTGTCTGAAAAAAATCAGATGAACTCATCCTCTCAATCAAAACTACTTAACAAAGAAGAAATCAACCAGCTCATAG
>JALYRR010000276.1:0-1558 GCA_030855265.1 Bacteroidota bacterium
CAGTAGGACCAACAGCAATGGCAGATCCTCCGGCAACTACAACTTATACAATAACAGGAACTCCACTTAATCCATGCTATGCACCCGTAACATTAAACATCGTAGTTCAGGTTACGCCCGGTGAAGGAAATGATCCGGTGATTCAGCCTGTTCCTCCCATTTGTGTCACAAGTTCACCAATCGCTCTTGTTGTGGACTCTCTCGGTGGAGTTTGGAGCGGACCCGGAATAACGAACGCCTCACTTGGTACTTTTGATCCGGGAACAGCCGGACTCGGGTCTCACTTGATTGTATATGTGACTCCGGGATTGTGTAATACAACGGATACTATGTACATCACAGTTGCATCAGGGCTCGACCCAACGGTTACGCAACCGCCTACATTATGTATTGCAGACTCAGCCATCATGCTGAGCGGACTAACTCCCGGTGGAATTTGGAGTGGGACAGGGATCATTGATTCTGTTTCAGGAACATTCGATCCGGATACATCAGGAGCTGGAATTCATATTATTACTTATACTGTAAACGGCACCTGCACTTCCAATGATACTGTGGCTGTTGAAGTGGTCACAAGTTTTAATCCTACGATTACTCCTCAACCGGATGTTTGTGTCGGATCTCCCATTTTTAATTTTACCGCTGCAACAGGCGGAGGTGTTTGGACGGGAACTGGAATAAGCGGACCGATAACAGGAGCCTATAATCCTTCCACTGCCGGAACTTTTCCAATTATTTATTCTATTCCAGGTTTCTGTGCAAGTTCAGACACCATAAATATGACAGTTGTTCCCTATGCCGATGCAACAATAACTGCAGTTCCACCAGTTTGTCAGGGCACTGCTCCGTTTAATTTCGCAGCTGCTGATACAGGAGGAACATGGAGCGGTACAGGAATTACCAATCCTGCTTTGGGCACTTACTCACCTTTATCCTCCGGAAATTTTATTGTCACTTATACCATTTCAGGGTTGTGTGGCGATTCGGACACTCAAACAATAACAGTTAATCCTGCGCCTGCTCCTGCAATCACCGCCGATATCACAAGTGGATGTATGCCTGTCTGTGTTGACTTTGATGAGTCTGCTGGTCCGACCTGTACAAATGTAATTTATAATTTTGGTGATGGAATATCTGATAGTATATTCTCTCCTGTTCATTGTTATACTTCTGCTGGAATTTATTCCGTTTCTATTACCTGCACAGATGCGAACAATTGTTCCGGAACTACACTCTATACAAATATGATCACCGTATGGCCAATTCCTGAAGCCAGTTTTTCAGTATCCCCTTCAACTTTGGTAGATCCGAATTCACCGGTTACTTTTGCAGATCTCTCAACTGATGCAGGTTTTTCATTTTGGAATTTCGGCGACCCAACGACCCTAAACGATACATCCACTTCCGGAGTAGCATCTTATTCCTATTCGTTGGAAGATGAATATTGTATAACACTCATAGCTTCCAATGGTGGTGGTTGTCTCGATACTGCAACTCGATGCATTATCGTAGTGGGTGAAGGATTAATTTTTATCCCGAATGTTTTCAGTCCTAATGG
>JALYRR010000276.1:1568-3960 GCA_030855265.1 Bacteroidota bacterium
TGATGATTTTTATGTTACAACAAAAGGCATTGCGAGTTTGTCCTGTGTAATTTATGATCGTTGGGGTTTAAAGATTGCAGAATGGAACGGAGTAAATGGTAGTTGGAATGGTGAAACCTTCAATGGAGGAAACGCGCCTGATGGCACATATTTCTTCATCCTTCATGCAACAGCGCTCAACGGAAGACAAACCGAAAAACAAGGTTACATTCAACTGGTAAACGGAAAATAAGTTCAATTTTACAAACGAGAAAGGGTGGGAATTTTCCTGCCCTTTTTATTTTAAAATACTTTTAGGCCCATACAAAAAGTAGATCTCGGAGGAGTCTGCTGCATAGGGATAAAATGTGGAAGTCACTGATTCAAAATTTCTCTTTTCAGGATAGGCTGGTACGCCAAGCTCCATCATGCACCAGTATTTGATGTTGATCTGATATTGGATCGAATCTCCAACTGCATATTTTTTTATTTCTTCAGGAAGCTTGTCGCGTACATTTTCTGAAAAGTAGATAGATCCATTGCTTGTATTTCCGGAGTAGAGATTATGCGAAAGATATGAATCCCAATATCCAAAAAAGTTCAATAAAGGCATCAATATAAAAAGAAGAAAAACAAGTTTATGAGTAGGATAGTTAAGAATTTTCCGGAAATCAATGGCTGAGGCATTTTTGTTTAAAAACAGGATGGAACAAAAAGCGATCATTGCAACATTCCAGGGCCAGACTACATAATTATAGTCGTGTCCGGCAGGCCCTAAAACAAAGAGGATAAACACATGCATGGTGATGGCTATGATGGCGGCATAACGTCTGGTCGCGGTAAAAAGCAATAATATACCCGTAAAGATTTCAATCAAGGGAAATGCTTTTCCGAGGAAAAGAAAATGCGAAATGCTACCCTCAGCAAGATGCCTGGTGATTGGATCCATGATCCAGGGAAAAGTATCGCTTATAAAATTCGGATTCATTTTCTGTAGTCCGCTCCAGAAATAAACCGCGGCGATCATGATCTTAAAAATACCCAGGATGGCTTCCTGAAATTTTTCATTGTCGCATCGGAAATTGAATCCCGCAAGAACAAAAAACATAAGCAAATACTGATAGAACCAGGGCTGCCATCTGTTCTGATCAGTCAGCATCATGATACAGGCACAGATAATAAAAAGGAGAATGAATTTTTGTGGGTTTCTTAAAACAATCGTAAAAGTCAGCGATAAAACAATAAGTCCTAATAAGATGAAATCAAATGGCGACTGAAGAGCCGGAATCAGAGAAGATACCGGGCTGGTAGGGAAGGGCCTCGCACTTAGCCAGAGTTTATAGGACAGTAGCATGGCTGCCAGACAACCTGCTGCAGAAATTCTTGTAATGGCCCTGATTTGACTGCAGGTGCTGTTGGTTATCATCATTTCAATCGTCCGCCTTTGTGAAAATATTTCTTGTAGTATGGTGAATCAAGATCATCGATCATCACTCCTTTTTTTGTTGTCGCATGAACGAATTTATTGTTTTGCAAATACACTCCGATATGTGAAACTTTTTTTCCTTCGATAATAAAAAAGACCAGATCTCCTTCGCGAAGATCATTTTTGGAAACTATTTTACATTGTTCAAAAATGCCTGAAGAAGATCCCGCCACCGATTTTTTATAAATTTCTGCATACAGCGTGGAGGTGAAATTAGAACAATCAATTCCGCTTTTGTTCTTGCCGCCGAATTTATAAGGAACCCCGTACCATTCGTCAATAAAGGAATACAAAGGGATGTTGTTGATGTCATTCTCTTCTACAAGTAGAATTGGTGCATATTTCTGCGCGATCTTTTTGGAATTTTTCGGGCTGTTTTCAGAAGAACTTTTGTGTTCGGATTTGGCGGTTTCTTTTCCGCTACGGCAGGATGAATTTCCGAGGAGTAAGATTGTAATTAAACCAAAGAAAAAAATATGTTTTACTAACCTTAAGATCATTGTATTTTTCTTTATTCAAAAATACAGAGATGGGGCAGCGTGCCGAACAGGCTTCTGAAAGGTTATCAATGAAGCGATGTTGATAAAGGCTTATTTTGTGTTGGTTGGAACAGTGATCTGAATCTCTGAAGGAACGGGGAGATTGTTTGTTTTGGCCGGGTTCCATTTCGGCATTTCATTGATTAGTCTTAGTGCTTCGGCATCCAGGGAAGTATTTCCGGAGCTTTTAAGTATGGAAGCATTTTTAATTTCTCCTATTTCATTTACCAATGCCTTCACTATAATTTCTGATTTTACACCACTTCTATAGAAAGCAGGATAGTTAAATTTCTGAAGGTAATTTTTCAGTGAGTCCATGCCTCCGGGAAATTTTGCAGCTTCATTCGGGGTAATTAGAGTTGTATCCAGATCTGCAGTTGATCCCGAC
>JALYRR010000099.1 GCA_030855265.1 Bacteroidota bacterium
CAATCCCTGGTTTGTACCTGCCCAGATTTCATTTTGAGTTTTATTGAACACCATTGAATAAACAAGATCCGAACTCATACCATCTTCTTTCGTGAAGCGTACACTTGTTTTTGCCGGATTGGAAGGATTGAACCGAAGCACGCCATCCAGCGTTCCAAAATACAGGTTGCCTTCTTTGTCGATGAGTGAAGTCATATAGGAATCGTTTTTAAAACCCATTTGAAGACTACGTTCCTTGAATTCTTTTCCATCGAAAGTAGCAAGCCCTCCAAGGTAGGAGCCTGCCCAGATTGTTCCTTGCCGATCTTCGATAATGGTCCATATTTCGTAGTTCTCGTTTCTTCCTTTAAAAGTGTAAACGGAAAATTTCACTCCATCATATTTATAGATCTCATTTCTCCCGCCGATCCAAATGTTGTTTTTTGAATCTTTGAAAAAGCAGTTTATTGAATTGCTGAATACTGTTGATGAATCGGCAGTAGGAATTGTTTTTTTGCTATCGAATTTTTTTAATCCCTTCTCCGTCGCTATCCATAAAAAACCCGGAGAAAATTCATAAATAGCATTTACAGTTTTTGCATTGAATCCATTCGATTCATTGAATTGTGTGAAGCCCTCTTCATCAAAGCGGTAAAGTCCTCCACCCATCGAGCCAACCCATAAAACTCCATTTGAATCCCGGTGGATCCCGAAAATAAAATTGTTTGTCAGTCCATCATGTATGCCATAACTGACAAAAGGATTTCCCCTGTATTTGAAAAGTCCGGCATAGGTCCCAATCCATAAATTATTTTCATAATCCTGATAAAGACAAGCAATGAGGTTACTGTTCTGATCTCTTTTGATAGAATATTTCGTGAAACGTTTGTTTTCGAACTGCACGAGTCCATTGCTGGTTCCCAGCCACACGGTATTTTTGAAATCCACCAGTACAGACCTGATGTCAGTTTCATTCAAGCCCTGTGCTGCGGAATAGCAGTTGAACGTTTCCCCTTTTAAAATGCATAAGCCATTGCTTGTTGCGAAAAGAATATTTCCCTGTTTGTCCTGGGCGATGCCGTTGATCTCGTTAGACGAAAGTCCGTTTGATGTTGTGTAGCTGCGGAATTTTTTTCCATCAAAAACACTGACTCCTTCCGAAGTCCCGATCCACACATTTCCTTTCTGATCCATAAAAAGGCTTTTAATGGAATTTCCGGCAAGTCCATCTTCCGAAGTGAAATTCAGAAAGGTGCCTTCAACAAGTTTGCTGATCCCTTTGTCGGTTCCAAACCAGAGGTTTCCGGATTTGTCTTTCAGACAGGCGGTAATTGTATTGCTTAGAAGTCCGTGTGTAGTGGTGAAACCAGAAAAATTCTTACCGTCGAATTTGTTTATTCCGCTGATTGTTCCCAGCCAGAGATCGCCTTTGTTATCCTGAGTGATGCAGGTGACGTAGTGATTCAGCAATCCTTCTTTCGGGCTATAATTGACAAAAGAAATTCCATCGAATTTGCTCAATCCACCATAACCGCCGCTCCATAAATTACCTCTTGTATCCTGGAAGATCGTTGAAACATTTATAAAGGGAAGGCCGTCTTCTACAGAATAGTTGCGGAAATAAAACGATTGAGCATTTCCGTTGATGGAAAGAAGAAGCAGGGAAATAACAAGAAGTAAGAACCGTTTCACTTTTTGCATCGAGCAATGTGTTGAATCTCAAATGTACTATTTAATGTGGTTATTATAAAGTACTTCCTTCTTTCTGATTCTGTTTATCTTTTGAGTAGTGAGTCCCAACCCTGGGCAGTAAGTGCATGAGATGTTCCGCCCGAAGTAACGAGGTTAACACCTTCGCTTATATTTGTCATGTGACCAATAACGGTGATGTCTGGATTGGCTTTTACTTTTGGAAAATCAGATGCATCAATGGTAAAAAGAAGTTCATAATCTTCTCCGCCGTTCAATGCGCAGGTTGTAGGATCCATATTGAATTCCCTTGCCACATTATAAGTTTGAGGATCAACAGGAATTTTTTCTTCATACAGATTACATCCAACATTTGACTGAGAACTAAGATGAAGAATTTCAGAAGCAAGTCCATCGGATACATCGATCATGGAAGTAGGTTTTACCTCCAGCTTTTTCAGAAGTTCAGGAATATCTTTTCTTGCTTCTGGTTTTAATTGACGCTCAAGAATATAATCATTGCCTCCTAAATCAGGCTGAACCCCCGGACTTTCAAGGAAGATCTGTTTTTCACGCTCCAGCAATTGTAAGCCAACATAGGCAGCACCAAGATCACCGGTTACACATAGAAGATCACCTTCTTTAGCTCCGTCCCTGTAAACAAGATCTTCAGCCAATGCTTCACCAATCGCGGTGATGCTGATCACGAGTCCCGCTTTCGCAGTAGTGGTATCACCTCCGATGATGTCCACTCCGTGCTTTTTGCAAGCCATAAACATCCCGGCATATAATTCCTCGATCGCTTCAACGGAAAAACGGTTTGATATTGCTATCGAAACGGTAATCTGTTTAGGAGTTGCATTCATTGCATAGATATCGGAAAGATTCACAGATACTGCTTTGAAGCCTAAATGTTTTAATGGAACATACGCAAGGTCAAAGTGAACACCCTCCACAAGCATGTCGGTACTTACGACAGTGAGCTTATCTTTATTGTCAATTACAGCCGCATCATCTCCAACACCTCTTTTTGTGCTTTCGTTTTTTATTTCGATAAACTGAGTGAGGTGTTTTATTAATCCGAATTCTCCGAGAGAGCTAAGTTCTGTGCGTTCTGTATTTTCCAGCATGGTCATTTATTTTTGCAAAAGTACGTGCTTATAAGGGAAAGCCCAAAGTAAATTATCAGTAACCCGGGTTTTTGAACCTTTCTGATGCTCTTTGCCGTTTAACTCAACATAATATCCGGCAAATGAGTAAAAGCTCGCAGCTGATAAATGTGATTCATCCGCCTGGCATTCGAACTGAAGTCAGGGTTTTTGATGTTGCTGAAAGGTGGCTCAAAAGAAGAGAAAACCTGCTGGTAGTTGGAATAATGTTCCTTTCACTGATGTTCTCATTGCTTCTTTTTGATTCAAGAGTATCTCCCGGAGGTGATGATTCCGCCTCCATTGAACGGGCCTGGCAATTAGCTTACGATGGTAAATCCCCTTATTTTCAGGAATCCGGTTACCCGATATTTCTTTCCCTCATCATCAAATTGGCGGGGTTAAATGTAATCGCGCTGAAATTATTTTCTGTGTTCTGTCAGCTTGCTTTTGTTTGGTTCAGTTACAAGGCTTTCCGCAAAAGAGTTCCATATTTTGTTTTCATTTCTTCTGTTCATTTCTTCCTGTTACTATATTCAATATTATTCAAGCCAGACATTCACCGAGTCGTTTTTTCTGATGGTTCAGTCGATTTCGGTTTATGTCGTGTTCCGTATCATCGACTCGCTTAAAAATTTGCCTGTCGATTTTACAGAATCGTTAAAAGTAAATTACAGGAATTGGCTGGCTTTCGGTTTAATTTTTTGTCTATTGTCAGTTTCCAAAAGTATTGCAGTTGTTGCGATAGCGGGAGTGGTAATTTATTTTCTTCTGAACAAGAATTATAAAGAGGCGGTTTTTGCATTACTTATTTTTGTTTTCTTCCGCCTGCTCTGGCAATGGGTTGTTACTTCAATTTATGGTCCCGATGAAACCGGGCAATTGGAACTTATGATGCGAAAAGATCTTTACAAACCCGCTCTTGGACATGAAGATTTGCCTGGTTTGATCATTCGTTTTTTTGAAAACTTCAACACGTTTTTGTCGCTGCATTTGTATAGAATATTTCATCTGCGAAGTTCATCTGCTATGATGATCATTCCGCCACTTGCTTATTTAACCGCTGTTTTATTCGGGTTGTTCACGCTGTTGAGTTTTAAAAGAAATAACTATGTATTCTTTTCAGGGATTTATCTCATCGTTCTGGCTTGTGCGGTTTTTCTAGGTGTTCAAACAGGAAATATACAGGACCGGCAAAGCATTATATTAATACCTTTTTTCTTTGTCGTTCTGATCTATGGATTGGTATTGCTTGCAAAACGATCCGCGACTGCCCAGTATGTGGTAATGATCTTCACCGGATTTATTTTGTTGACTTCAATTGGTTTTAGTTTAAACCGTTCTTATTCTAATATGGAATCGCTGAAGAAAAATTTAGGCGGCGATATCTATTATGGATATACTCCGGATTGGCAAAATTTTCTCAGGATGAGTGAATATTGTGCCGACAGTGTCCCTGAAGGATTAAATATTTTATCACGCAAACGCAATATGTCATTTATATATGCAGAGGGAAGGAAATTTACCGGACAATATTGGGCAACAACTACTGAAGCAGATAGCGTTCTGATGGTATGGAAGAAACAACGGATCAAATATGTGATATTAGCGAATCTACGAAATGATGCAAAAGTGGCGGATGGTAAAATCATCAATACCATTCACCGTATGTTAGATCCTGTGAGAAATAAGTATCCTGAAAAACTAAGGGTTGTTAAAACAATTGGAGAGGATGAAAAATGCGAGTTGATTGAAATTAATTATTAATAATTCCAAATGCTATGGCTATGAAAATAGGTTGGCTTAAACGATTTTTACGCTTGAACATTCCTGGAAATTTAATATTATCCCGTTTTGAAATCGCAATAGAGTGAATTCAAATATTTACCTCCAAAATACTTGTTACAATACCCTTTTTTAGGTATTTTTGTAGTGGATTTAGATTCAGTCTAAATAAGAATAATAGTTATTAACCTGATTATCAATCACATATAAAATGATCACAGTTTCAGAAAGTGCCAAACAACATGCACTTGACCTTATTAAGCAGGAAAATCATCCCGAAGGAACATTTATCCGTGTAGGTGTTGATGGTGGCGGATGTTCAGGGCTTTCCTATAAGCTCGTTTTTGACCACAATGTTTTAGAGGGCGACCAGGTATTTGAAGATAAAGGAATTAAGATCGCGGTAGACAAAAAGAGCTTTTTGTACCTGATCGGAACAGAACTCGATTATTCAGGAGGGCTGAATGGTAAAGGTTTCGTTTTTATAAATCCAAATGCATCACGTACCTGTGGTTGCGGAGAGTCCTTTTCAGTATAAATTTTAAATCAGATTTTCAAATTTAGGAATTGTTTTTTTGTGTAGAACAAATTGTTCTGACCTTAAGATCAAACCTAAAACTAAATACAATGGCAAACGAAATTTTAGCGGAACAGATCAGTGGTGAATACAAATATGGATTTGTTACCGATATCGAATCAGACAATGCGCCGAAAGGATTAAATGAAGATATCATTCGATTTATTTCAGCAAAAAAGAATGAACCCGAGTGGATGCTTGCTTACCGTTTAAAAGCATTCAAGTATTGGTTGACTCTCAAAGAACCTGACTGGGCACATGTTTCTTACCCGAAGCCTGATTTTCAGAATATTATTTATTACTCCGCTCCCAAGCCAAAGGTTCAATTAGGTAGCCTGGATGAAGTAGATCCTGAATTGCTTAAAACATTTGAGAAATTAGGGATCTCCATTGAAGAACAAAAAAGACTCAGCGGCGTTGAAAGCCGGATCGCAGTTGATGTGGTGATGGATAGTGTTTCCGTTAAAACAACTTTTAAAGAAACCTTATCAGAAAAAGGAATTATTTTTTGTTCATTCGGAGAAGCTGTTCAGGAACATCCTGAGCTTATAAAAAAATACATGAGCTCCGTAGTTCCACACACGGATAACTTTTATGCAGCACTCAACTCCGCAGTTTTCACCGACGGATCATTCTGTTACATTCCAAAAGGGGTTCGCTGCCCGATGGAGCTTTCAACTTATTTCAGGATCAATTCAGCAGGAACAGGTCAGTTCGAAAGAACGCTGATCATTGCTGATGAGGGTTCGTATGTTAGCTACCTCGAAGGATGCACCGCTCCGATGCGTGATGAAAATCAGCTTCATGCTGCCGTGGTGGAAATTATAGCACATAAAAATGCAGAAGTAAAATACAGCACGGTTCAAAACTGGTATCCCGGCGATAAAGAAGGCAAGGGCGGAATTTTTAATTTCGTAACCAAGAGAGGTGTCTGCCTGGAAGACAATTCCAAGATCTCCTGGACACAAGTTGAAACAGGCTCTGCAGTTACATGGAAATATCCTTCCGTGATTTTAAAAGGTGATAATTCTGTCGGAGAATTTTATTCCGTAGCTGTTACAAATAATTATCAGCAGGCTGATACCGGGACAAAAATGATGCACCTTGGTAAAAACACCAGGAGTACAATTATTTCCAAAGGGATTTCTGCAGGCTTTAGCAATAATAGCTATCGCGGACTTGTCCGTATTTCCAAAGGAGCAACCAATGCACGAAATTTTTCCCAATGCGACAGTTTGCTGATGGGTGATAAATGCGGAGCACACACGTTTCCGTACATTGAAATCAAAGATAAATCCGCTATCGTAGAACATGAAGCAACCACCTCCAAAATTGGTGAGGACCAGTTATTCTATTGTAAGCAAAGAGGTATTGATACAGAAAAAGCGATCGGGTTGATCGTGAATGGGTATTGTAAGGAAGTGTTGAATAAGCTTCCTATGGAATTTGCTGTGGAAGCGCAGAAGTTATTGGCTGTTTCCCTCGAGGGCTCGGTTGGGTAAAAGAAGGATGGTTTACCACTAAGGCACTAAGAGAAAAAAGATACACTAAGAAAAGGGGATAGCTGTGATCAAAGTGCTTCATGGGTAAAAGGAAATTAAAATTATATGATCTAAGTGCGCTAAGTGCCTTAGTGGTAAAAAAACGAATATGCTAAGTATTAAAAACCTACATGCCTCTATTGATGGCAAAGAAATTTTAAGAGGAATCAACCTGGAAGTAAAAGCAGGAGAAGTGCACGCGATCATGGGGCCAAATGGTTCCGGAAAGAGCACCTTATCCGCTGTTTTGGCTGGACGCGAAGAATACGAAGTAACTGAAGGTGAGGTAATTTTCAATGGAAAAAATCTATTGGAATTGTCACCGGAAGATCGCGCACGTGAAGGAGTGTTTTTGGCATTTCAATATCCGGTAGAAATTCCAGGTGTGAGCAATGTCAATTTTTTAAAGACAGCGATCAATGAGATTCGCACTTATAAAGGTTTACCACCGATGGAAGCAAAAGATTTCCTGGTGATGCTGAAAGAAAAACAAAAACTGGTTGAACTGGATGCGAAGTTAGCGAGCCGTTCTGTAAATGAAGGCTTCAGCGGAGGAGAGAAAAAAAGAAATGAGATCTTTCAAATGGCAATGCTCGACCCAAAGCTGGCTATTCTTGATGAAACCGACAGCGGACTAGATATCGATGCATTGAGAATTGTGGCAGGCGGAGTCAACAAATTAAAATCAAAGGACAATGCAACGATTGTGATCACGCACTATCAGCGCTTGTTGGATTATATCATACCGGATGTCGTGCATATACTGTATAAAGGACAGATCGTAAAATCAGGACCAAAAGAACTTGCATTGGAACTGGAAGAAAAAGGTTACGATTTTATAAAATCAAGTGTAGAAGCGTAGTTCAAAAGAGCGGAATTCAAATGTTGATTTAAATATTGAAACAACTCCGCAGTTTTAAATTCTTTATTGACGATTAAAATAATGGAAACCATTACTCAGAAGAATACAATAAAAGATAAATTGATTTCGGAATTTGAGGCTTCGAAAACTTCACTTTTCGGGAATCCTGAATTGCGCGACCTTGCTATTGAAAATTTTTCAAAGATGGGTGTTCCCAGCCGTAAACAAGAAGAGTACAGGTACCTGAATATGGATATGCTCTTAAAAGCGGAGTTCGCAGTTGGTACAGACAAAACAATTCATGATGCCGCTATCGAAAAACTCTCTTTTTTAAAGAATGCAATTCTTGTAGTTATATGCAATGGGAAATTTTCTGAAACTGCTTCCCGTATAAACGATCTTCCGAAAGGACTTACAATCTGTGGTCTTTCCGAGGCTTCGAAAAAATATTTTTCTGTTTTTGATTCTCATTTTTGTGCATACGCTGATAGCACATCAGATAGTTTCATCGCAATGAATACCGCCCTTAGTGGAGATGGAGTATTTGTTCATGTAGAGAAAAGTGCCGTGATTGAAAAGCCGGTGCATATAATTCATGTAGGATCTGTATCGGAAAATTCGATTTTAAATTTCCGAAACCTTATTGTCGCAGAGGAAAATGCTCAGCTAACAGTTGTTGAGTCGTATTCTGTTGTGGAAACAACTAGTAAATTATTCAACAATACATTGACAGAAATCATTGTTTCCGAAAATGCTAATGTTGATCATTATAAGGTGCAGGATGAAGGTGATGCGGGGCATTCGGTAAATACAACACAGGTGATCCAGAAGAAGAGCAGCGTTTTCAGTACACATACATTTACCTTGTCTGGCGCACTGGTTAGAAATAATCTGAACATCGTTCTGGATGCTGAGCACATTGAATCACATCTGAACGGATTGTATCTTACAAAAGGAACACAGGTAATTGATAATCACACTTTGGTTGATCACCGCAAGCCAAATTGCAATAGCAATGAATTGTATAAAGGAATTATTGAAGATAAATCTTCCGCCACTTTCAACGGAAAGATCTATGTGAGAAAGGATGCTCAAAAGACCAATGCTTTTCAATCGAATAAGAATATTCTTCTAAGTGATGATGGCACCATCAATACAAAACCTCAGCTTGAGATCTATGCTGACGATGTGAAATGTTCGCATGGAACGTCCACAGGAAAGCTGGATGAAGAGAAAATCTTTTATCTGCGTGCACGCGGCTTAAGTGAAATCACCGCAAAAAAAATGCTCATGCATGCTTTTGCTTCCGAAGTGGTGGATACAGTAAAGATTGAGGAGCTGCGTGAATATGTTGAAGCACAGATCACAAATCGTTTTGAATAAATTATGACGAAAAGGTAAGTATGTCAGGTCTGTTCAAAAACAAAAATCTCCTTTTACTTCATTTCATTGTTTTTATCTGGGGCTGGTCTCCGATCTTAGGCAAGCTCATTAATATTGAGGGTGTAGTTGCCTATCAGCTCGTCTGGTTTCGCATGCTCATCACCGTAATAACGATTGGCATTTACCTCATCATCTCTAAACAGGATCTTAGGCTTGCAAGGAATGATGTATTTCGTCTTTTCGGAATAGGCGCCATCATTGCATTTCATTGGTTCTGTTTTTATAACGCGATCAATGTTTCGAATGTTTCTGTTACGCTTGTAGCATTCGCCACGGGAACACTTTTTACTTCGCTCATTGAACCTGCGTTTTACAAGAGAAAAGTAATTGGTTATGAAATTGTATTTGGCATCGTCATCATCTTCGCCATCGCGATCATATTTAAAGTAGAAACCCAATATGCGCTGGGCATTGTTTTCGGGATGCTTGCAGCGCTTACATCATCCTTTTTTACTGTTTTTAACGGATTGCTGGTGCAGCGTATTCCTTCATCAGTAATTGCGATCTATGAATTAACCGGAGGATTTCTTGCCTTAACTTTTTATTTGTTCTTTACAGGAGAATTCAGCCCTGAATTTTTTACGGTGACTCCGGAAGGCTGGGGCTGGTTGGCAATCCTATCCGTTGTAGGAACAGCCTACCCATTTATTGCAAGTGTGAACCTGATGAAAAAGATCAGTCCTTACACGGTAACATTAACGGTAAATCTCGAAACCATTTACGGGATCATCATTGCCTACATTCTTTGGAAAAAAGATGAAGCGATGACGCCTGGATTCTATCTCGGAGCATTCATTATTCTTGTAACCATTTTCGGGAATGGATTATTGAAGAGCTATCTGAAGAAAAAATCTGCTTAGTCAATGCGGTTTCTGATTTGCTCCGGTCATCTCGAGCGTCAGCCGAGAGATCTTGCAATAAAGGGATTCAAGTCATAAAATTGCAACTACTCAAATCATGAAATCGTTACGGCAAATTTCAAGATCCCTCCGCTGCGGTCGGGATGACGGTTAGTTTAAAAACATGTAATCTAAATTAAGTTAATTATTTATTGCTATTAATGGTTCGCTCCCGGTCATCTCGAGCGATAGCCGAGAGATCTTGCAATTAAGAAATCCAAGTCCTGAAATCTCAACAAGGCATTTCACGAACGTGCTACCGCAAGTTTCAGGATCCCTCCGCTGTGGTCGGGATGAGGGTGGTTTTATCTAAATCGCACTGTTTAATGAAAGCGGTTTCTGATTTACTCCCGGTCATCTCGAGCGATAGCCGAGAGATCTTGCAATTAAGAAATCCAAGTCCTGAAATCTCAACGAGGCATTTCACGAACGTGCTACCGCAAGTTTCATGATCCCCCCGCGGAGCCTGTCCTGAGTTTGTCGAAGGAGTCGGGATGACGGTTTAGTTAAACATTTTTACCCTGTCAACTCAAGCCTAATCCTTTATGATCAACTTACTTCCGCTTCCTTCAGATGAAGAGATCCTGATCATGTAAGCGCCTTTGGAAATCAAGTCGGTGCTTATTTTAATTGTATGTTTTCCCTTGATTTGTGAGGAGTTCTCAGAGTAGATACTATTGCCAATCAGATCCATTAACTCAATTGTTACCTGAGAAGCTTCTGTAAGATTGTAGTCAATAATCAGTCGTTCGTTTACCGGATTTGGATACGCGTTCAACATCATATTGTGCAGTGTGTTTTCCTGAACACCAGTGATCACAACTGTAACTGAATCGCAGAAAACGGCTGTGCAACTGTTGAAAGGGTCATACATTGTAACGCATGCATAATAAACTCCGGATGCAGCATACGTATTGCTTGTGGCTGTGCCGGTTCCTGTATTTCCATCTCCGAAATCCCAGGTGTAACTATTACTGAATGATAAAGGACTTGAAGTAAAACCAACTTGCCCGTTGTTGTCAAAATAGTTGAACGTTAAACCGCTGCAGGCAGTAGAATCTGCAGATAATATAATTGTATCACATGAATAACTTGTGCACATGGTAGATGAATCAACGGCTGTAAGGCAGACATAATAGGTTCCTGCTGTAGTAAAATTATGAAACGTGAAACCACCTGTGCCTGTTGTCCCATCTCCGTAATCCCAGTTATAGGTCATGTTAAAATCAAATGGGCTCACCTGAAAACCTACGTTGCCTCCTCCATTGTCGTTGGAAGTAAATGTGGTTGTGCAGCTTGGTGGTACAATCGTTACCATGATGCTGTCGCAGATGGTTCCGGAACATAGTCCTCCGGTATCTGCAACCGTTAAGCAAACATAATAAGTTCCTGCCGGATAGTTATGTGTAGGCGCTATCGTGCTGTCCACTGTTCCATCCCCGAAATCCCAGGCATATTCGAGGTTAAAGCCAAAGGGTTGAGCCTGAAAGTTCACGTCACCAGTTGTGGTATCAACAGTATATGTAAAAGTAGGTGTTACTCCTCCGGTAACTGTTACAGCTGTGCTGAATGTATTGCTGCAAAAAGCAGATGTGAAGATCGTTAAAGAAACATTGTAGATCCCGCAGGCTGAATACACATGCGTTGGATTTTGAACATTATCAAATCCCCCATCTCCAAAATTCCATGCCCAAGCTACAATGGTTCCAAAACCCCCAGAAGAAGCATCCGTAAAATAAGCGGTGTCCGCAACAGACGAAGATGTAAATCCGGCGGTACAGCCTTGTGCTTTGAGCTGTTGACCTATGCAGAAGCTAAATAAAGTCAGGAGCAGAGATGCGTATGTTTTTTTCATGGAAGTAGTTTTGGTTCCTACCAAAAATATGAAAATTCCCGAATATTCATCCATTATCCGTAAATTTGCAGGCAGAAAAATCTCCATGAACAACGACATATATTGCAATAGCCTCACACGATTTTCCAGATACAAAACACGGGTTGTAACTATTGGTGATGTTCCTCTCGGTGGCGACAATCCGATCCGGATTCAGTCGATGACCACCACTGATACAATGAACACAATTGCAACGGTTGAGCAAAGTATCCGGATGATTGATGCGGGTTGTGAATATGTAAGGATCACAGCACCGAGTCTGAAAGAAGCGCAGAACCTGGAGCTCATCAAAAAGGAATTACGCGCCAGAGGATACAACACGCCTTTGATAGCCGATATTCATTTTACTCCCAACGCTGCAGAACTTGCTGCACGCATAGTGGAGAAGGTGAGAGTCAACCCAGGGAATTATGCCGATAAGAAAAAATTCGAATCTATTGATTATACTGATTCCGCTTACGAAGCTGAACTTGAACGGATCCGTTCGAGGTTTACGCCATTGGTAAAGATCTGCAAGGAGTATGGCACTGCCATGAGAATTGGCACCAACCACGGATCATTGAGCGACCGCATATTAAGTCGTTATGGCGATACACCGCTGGGAATGGTGGAAAGTGCGTTGGAGTTTTTAAGGATCTGCGAGGAATTTAATTATCATAACATTGTGCTTTCAATGAAGGCAAGCAATCCTCAGGTTATGGTTCAGGCCTACCGGTTGCTGATAAAAAAAATGCAGGAATCGCAGATGAATTATCCTTTACACCTTGGCGTAACAGAAGCCGGTGAAGGAGAAGACGGAAGAATTAAATCTGCCGCCGGCATTGGAACATTGCTGGAAGATGGAATAGGGGACACGGTACGGGTTTCATTAACAGAAGATCCTGAATTTGAAATTCCCGTTGCGAAAGAGTTGATTCAGCGTTATTCGAAGCGACATCTTCATGATGATATTCCATTCATTTCAGGTCCTGCACCCTATTCATTCTATGACTATGAAAAGAGAAAATCCGTTGAAGCTCTGAATATAGGAGGAAGCAATGTTCCCCGCGTAGTGGCTGATTTTAGTAAGCGACAGGAGATCACACCTGCATCACTGTTTGCGGTCGGCTATAATTATTCCGCTGCACTTGATAAATGGAATTTGAGTGATCAGGCTTGCGATTTTATATTTGTTGGAAATAATC
>JALYRR010000100.1 GCA_030855265.1 Bacteroidota bacterium
GATACCGGCGGCTCTATTCGTCAGCCGGCTTCTTTCTGCGGTGTGGTCGGTTTAAAGCCAACCTACGGAAGAGTATCCCGTTACGGAGCCATCGCTTATGCTTCTTCGTTTGATCAGATCGGTCCGTTGACAAAAAACGTTGCCGATGCTGCCCTGATCATGGAAGTGATTTCGGGTAAAGATGAATACGATAGCACAGTTTCTTCGCGTCCGGTTCCCTCCTATTCGTCGGAAATCAGCAAGAAACCTACAAAGATGCGCATTGCGTATCTGAAAGATTGCCTGGAGAGTTCAGGCCTCGACAGCGAAATCAAAGTGCGTATAAACGAAATTATTGCCAAATTAAAAGAATCGGGTCATGTTGTTGAGCCGGTTGATTTTCCTTTCCTCGACTATCTTGTTCCTACCTATTATGTTCTTACAACTGCGGAGGCTTCCTCCAATCTTGCACGTTTTGACGGAATCAATTTCGGTTACAGAAGCAGCAATGCAACAGATCTTGAATCGACCTATAAAAAATCTCGTACAGAAGGATTTGGAGCTGAAGTGAAGCGTCGGATCATGCTCGGGACATTTGTACTTAGCTCCGGTTATTACGACGCGTATTACTCAAAGGCGCAGCGTGTCCGCAAATTGCTACAAAACAAGACCAATGAGATCCTTGAAGGATATGACCTTATCCTTTCTCCGACAACACCGGGAACGGCATTCGAATTTGGAAAAAAAGGCGCCGATCCTATCGCGATGTACCTCGAGGACATATTCACCGTTCTTGCTAATATCAGCGGACATCCCGCCATTTCAATTCCTGCGGGTAAACATAGCAACGGACTTCCATTTGGAATTCAGTTAACCGGAAGATCTTTTTCCGAAAGCGAATTGCTGGCTTTTTCTCAGGAACTGGAAAGCGCTCTATAATCTGAACCCCATCTTGTTTTGTCTATGATCTTTTGTCGGCAGCCTTTCTGAAGGTGTTGATATCCTTTTGTCCTACCCCATTGCTTTTTAGCTTTTCATTGCGATATTTGTGAATATTGATAACATTTAGAGCTGAGCTTCGTTTGACCTGTATGAAGAGATTTAACCGCGTTTTACTTTCCTTCTTCTTTGCCTTTTGTTTACTGGCCGGTAACCGTTTGTCTTCTCAGGTAAGCTATTCCACAGAGATGTTTGTGGACGATCCTATCGCTGCAGCATTGGACAGTCTTTATAAACTGGATCTTTTTGAAAAAGGCTATGCAAAGATCAACTATCCCAAAAACAGCAAATACAATTTTCCTTCTGACTCGGTTCCCCGCTATGATGAAATGATTTACGAATCCCGTCTTTCCAAACTGGATGCAATTTCACCTTTTGATCTTGAGTACAACGCTGTTGTAAAAGGCTATATTGAAATGTATACCCTTCGCCGCAGAGAGCTGGTATCAAGGATGATGGCCTTGTCGCAGTTTTATTTCCCCATGTTTGAAGAACAGCTGGATAAATTTAATTTGCCACTTGAATTAAAATATCTCGCTATCTGTGAATCCGCAATGAACCCTATGGCTAAAAGCCGTTCGGGCGCAATGGGTCTCTGGCAGTTCATGTATCCAACGGGTAAAATGTTTGGATTAAAGGTGACTTCTTATGTTGATGAACGTTGTGATCCCTATAAATCCACGGTTGCTGCCTGTGAATATTTTCAGCACTTATACGGAATTTTTGGCGACTGGCAAATGGTACTTGCTGCATACAATAGCGGACCAGGAACCGTTAATAAAGCCATTCGCAGAAGCGGAGGAAAAAAAACGTATTGGGAAATCCGCCCATTTCTTCCAAAGGAAACACAAGGTTATGTTCCGGCATTTATTGCGGTGAATTATATGATGAATTACACGGCTGAGCATAACATACATTCCGCCATTCCTAAAAAAACATTCCTACAGGTGGATACGGTAATCGTTAAAAAACAGATCACGTTTGAACAACTTACTGCCGTTCTTGGTGTCACCTCCGAGGAGCTTCAATACCTTAACCCAAGCTACAGAAAGCGCGTTATCCCTTATTCAGCGGAAGAGCCAAATATCCTTACACTTCCGTCTTCAAAGATGGGTGCCTTTGTAAGCAATGAGGAAAAGATCTATAATTTCAAACGGGATTCGCTCAACAGCCAGGATGTGCTTGCATCACAGGAGGTAATAAAATTTCATACAGTAAAACAAGGTGAGCACCTCAGTACCATTGCGAAAAAGTATGGTTGCACCGTAGCTGAATTGAAGACATGGAACAACATTAAAACCAGCACTGTAAAGCCCGGAAAAAAACTTACCGTTTACGTTTACACAAAAAAGGCTACAGATAAAAAAACAATGATCACTGTTGATAGCTCAACGCCTGTCGTTGCGGATAATAGTGTTAAAAAGCCCGCTACCGGACAGTTTAAATATTATACCATCCAGAAGGGAGACAATCTTTACAAGATCGCTCAAAAGCAAAAAACTACCATTGAAGAGATTCGCCGCCTGAATGGTTTCGGACCAAAATATACCCTGATGCCCGGAAAAAAAATCAAGGTGGGCACTTTGTAATCCGCGAAAAAAGGAAATGAAAAAACTCAGCGCCTTCCTGCGAATGCATTATGAATACAGGAAAGAAGTTAACAGAAGCGCAAACTCCCAATTAAAATTTCACAACCTCTGGCCATACGATCAGTCTCAGAACCTCTGGTTTTACCGCTTTATCCAGTATCGGGCAATTCTGGAAAACAGCAAGGAAAAAGAGATCGCGCTCTTTTCTGTTTTTGGACATCGCGATAAACTTGCGAAGAATAAAAGCGACATCCAGGTTTTCTTTACGGGAGAAAATGTGCAGCGCAAAATTTTTAGTCAGTATAAAGATCATTGCCTAAAAGATGTAGATCTCTCGATGGGATTCGAATTCATTCAAGCAGAAAACTATCTTCGGTTTCCACTCTGGATCCTCTACATCATCGATCCCGAGCTGAATCTGGCTGGTGTGAAGAAAAAACTGAATGAGATCTCCGCTATCGGTAGAAAAATTCCGTCCGCAGATAAAAAGTTTTGTTGTCTTGTTGCAAGTCATGATGAAAACGGTATCCGTTCAAAAATGTTCAGCGAATTGAGCAAAATTGCATCAGTGGAAAGCGGTGGAAATTTGCTTAATAATACTGATGATCTCAGGGTGAAATATAAAAATGATAAAGTCTCTTTTCTCCGCAATTATAAATTCAATATTTGTCCGGAAAACTCCGATATCCTCGGCTACGTTACAGAAAAACCATTCGAGGCCCTGCTTGCGGGTTGTATTCCTGTGTACCAGGGAAGCGGCAACATGCCTGAACCGGGAGTATTAAATCACAATGCAATGCTACTGTGGAATGAAGCGGACAATGGACTCTCCTGCCGGAAACTGGCTGAAGACCTTCAGAAGTATGATGGAGCTTACGAAGCATTTATCAACCAGGATAGATTCGCACCTTCAGCAGCCGAATTTATTCTTGATCACATGAATGATTTGGAAAAAAGACTCGTTACACTACTCCGCAACAGTTAGTTTGACTTCCGTTTATTTTTTTATAAATTAGCAAAAAACTCTTCTCATGCTGAACAAGTTACGTTTCATTTTACCTCTCCTTTTTCTAGCGCCAGTTTCAACTTTTGCACAGGATTTTTCCTACTCAAATGTGGGTGTTACAAGCGCTACATTCAGCCTTGGCAACCATTCGGTAAGGAAAGATGGCAGCCTTACAGCGATTTATTCGCCGACATGGCACAAGGACAGCACACTTCAAAATCCTATTGCATATACCAGCGGAATTGCACCAACTGTTGCTGCTCAGCTTACAATTGATTGTCCTGCTGTCCCGGACTCTGTTTGGATTCGCGGATCCGGTTCAGATTCAATTGACTTCGCAGCAAAACAGTTGAGTGTTGCACCATCAGCCGGAACCGTCCATACAATCAATTATCCGGCAACGACCGGTTCTCACGTGTTCGCGGCAGCCATTGTTCGTTTTTTTAAACCGTATACCATTAACTGGGAAATATCCTTCGACAATGGAATTACCTGGAAAGCTGCTGGAGCAACAAACAATACCTTGTATGTAACACGTTCAGCTCCTCAACCGGAAACATCCAATTTCAAATACTGGCACACGGTTTATGATCTCAGCTGCCGGAATGCTCAATACAAATCTCTTGATACAGCTATTATCAGTAATATCTGGAATGAATTTATTGATCATGTTGTTTTGAATTACAAAGATGACAGCTTGTTCTATTACAAGATCATGAATTCACCTAACGTAAGTTTATACACCTTGCTAAAGTACCGCGATGCGGAGTGTTATACCTTTGCTCAGCTGTTTCTGGCAGCAATAAAGATTCAGGGAGTTGTAAGAACCAATAACTATGTTTACATCACTCCTATGAGCAATATTGTTTGCGGATACACCGTAAACCGCTTTATCGTTAAAGACTGGGCTTTTGGCGCCCCTTCTGCATCCGGCTTCTGTTCTGCCTTTCCTTATAAAAACACCTACACCACTTTGCTTCCCCCGCCTTACAATGCGTATAATTTTATAACTGCAGATGTAACAGACCAAGCCGGGATACCGGGCTCCTGCACAGTTAATCCTTCTTCCTATTTCAACAATCATCAGATCGTAAAATTGGATGGGCTGTATTATGATGCGTGTTACGGCGTTACATTTCCAACGCTTGTCTCCATAAAAACAGCAGCCTTCAGCGGCTGGAGTTTTCGATACACTGCAAGCGGCACAACCAATTGTTATTTTACAAATGACCTGTCACAATCTGACCTTGTAGAAACTATTACAACCTACTAACAAGCATGAAGTTATTCCTTGCGTTTTTCCTTTCTTTCTTTGTCTGCGCCACTTCTTTGCTGTCGCAGAACATAGAGCGCAAAATAATTATTCAGGATAAAGCATTTTATTTCAGCACGATCGATGAAGAGTTTCAGATCGCAACATTGCACAAGGGAAATTATTCTTCTGCGCTGTCTTCCGCGAAGAAACTGGCTGTTCCGGCAGGAAGAAATTACAATGATCCATTGAATCCTTTTTCCTGGGACATCCGAAAAGGCAATTTATATGCAATCAATTTTCTTGTTCATCCCATGAATGATTTTAATGAGGCTATCAAGAAAATGTTGTTGAGCAGCCTGAAAGAATGGAACAGTAAAATCACCATTCCTGATATGTTGCTAATGAGCGCCGATCAGAATATGTTCGTTTACAATGATCCCTACATGTTTACGATTCGAAGATCAAACACTCTCAATAACTTTTATTCGGATGCTATTTATTTTAACGACACTTCGTTTTTAATGGCGATCACAAACAATGATGAGTTGACGATCTGGAATTATAATGGCAAAGAATGGAAACATGGAAATGTCCTGGCCTTCAAAGCGGAGGGGTTTTTCTCCTTGGTTGCAAAAGGAAAATCCACCTACCTGATCACAAACGCTGGAGAGGTTTTTAATGTGGGGTCGGACAACATTACTGTTGTTCCGGAATTAAAACTGAATGGTTCTTTAAACAATGGAATTTTAGTTGAAGACCGGGATGCCGGCTCCATTTTATATCTTAAAAATTCGGATGTTGACAGATCGGCTCCACTTAGTAAGCTGATCAAGAAAAAGGCTCAAAAAATAATTTAATCGCATAACATGAAAAAAATTTATTTCTCTCTTCTGCTTTCCTGCACATGTGGGATGGCGGCTGCAAACGACCTTACATATTCTGTTGTTAATACGGTTGTCGGCTCCACTACCGGCTCCATTGATCTGAATGTAAGCGGAGGCGTTGCGCCCTTTGTTTACAGCTGGAGCGGACCATCTGGATTTATAGCCAATACAGAAGATCTGAGCGGACTGGATGCAGGAACTTACACTGTAACGGTAACAGATCAGTATTGTGGAGTGGCGACAGTTACGGTAATTGTTAATGCAGATGTTGCCGCAAGCATTAAAGAAGAAAACGCGGCTCTGATTATGAATGTTTTTCCGAATCCGGGATCAGAAAACATAACTGTATCAACAGCGAAGTCACTTGAAAATGCGACAGTAAAAGTGATCACATTATCCGGACAAATTATTTTAGTAAAATCCGGGCTCTCTGGAAACAGCCATTCCATAGACGTTTCAGGACTTGCAAAAGGAATATATTTTATTGAATTAATCAATGAGGTATCGGTATCCCGTCAACGTTTTATAAAAAATTAAAGTGCTGCAAGCGGATCCTGTTACCTATTCGATGTTTCCGGGCTTGCAAAAGGTTTCTACTTCATTGAATAACAATGGAGTTGTTTCACGTGAACGAGTTGTGGAAGAATAGAACTGTTTAGGAATAAAGAAAACTCCGCTACACTTTTTCCAAGGCCTGTTTCAAATCTTCAATCAATATTTCCGGCGCTTCCAGCCCGATGTAAAGCCGCACCATGTTCCAGGGTAGCGGGTCTTCGAAACTTTTGCTTGCTGCTAGAGCACAAAGTGGAAAGATCAGCGATTCGTAGCCGCCCCAGGAAGTCGCCATCAGGAAACACTTCAGATTGTCTGCAAATCGTTCGATTCCGGCTTCATTTTCGGCCTCAATCACAATGGACATGAGGCCTCCGCCCTGCTTCATTTGTTTTTTCGCGAGCGTATATTGAGGATCTGACGACAGAAAAGGGTAGTGAATCTTCTTTATTTTAGGGTGTTTTTCTAAGAATTCTGCCACTTTTATACTCGTGGCCGCACTTCGGTCTACCCGAAGCTCAAGTGTTCTTAAACCGCGCAAAATCAAGGCGGCGTCCTGTGGGGAAATACAGCTGCCTATTGTCATGTATTCTTCCGCGAACATCTTCATAATCAAAGAATTGCTTCCACAAACCACTCCGCACACCACATCACTGTGCCCGTTCAGGTATTTACTTCCGGAGTGTACGACCAAATCCGCACCCATTTTTGCCGGCTGTTGATTCAGCGGTGAATTATAGCTATTATCAACAATGGTCATTATGTTGTTTTTCTTCGCAATGGCAGTAACCTCGGCGATATCCTGCATTTCAAAAGTCAATGAATTTGGGCTTTCCAGGTAGATCAATTTGGTGTTTACCTGAATGGCCTTTTCGAAGTTGGATGACGTTTTTCCATCCACGAAAGTTGTGGTCACGCCGTATTTAGAAAGGTATTTTGTAAGAAGATTGTTGGTCCAGCTATATGGTTTTTGTACGCAGATCACATGATCTCCGGACTTTACTACACTCATTACGGCAGCTGCTACAGCCGCACTTCCGCTGGAAAAAACCAATGCGTTTTCTGTACCTTCCAGTGCTGCGAGTTTCATTCGCAGGGTAGAAACGGTGGGATTAAAACCACGGGTATAAAAAGGATTTTCCAATTCTTTCGTGAGTTGTTTTCTCATTTGAGAAACACTCTGGAAACAGAAATTAGTCGTTTGAAAAACAGGAGGAGCTACAGCGCCATAATATTCCTGACGCTCTTCGCCAAGATGATTTAAAATGTAGGAGATGTCCATAGGCAATTTCAATTTGCCCAAAAATACATGTTTTTTAAAAACATGGACAAAATGGACGAATAATTCGAGCAGAAAACGCTGAGAGGTGCGTAGGCAAAGGACCGTGGAGGGGTAGCCGTTTTAGGGGATTTAAGCCACTTTTATTGTGTTTTAGTCGTTGGCTACTCCAGAGGGGTGGTTTACAATCAGACGAGGTCCTTAGCGTTGAAGGCTAGTAAATTTAATCGAATCATGATAAAATACTTCCAAAAGCTCGAGGAGTTCTTCTCAAAATGAAAATACAAGCTTAGATGCTTGCTTTGCGGATTATATAAATCTGACTGGAATAAGTCTTACCTGACTTTAATCCTGATAAATTTGAACGAAGTCCGTTCCACGTGGAACGAAGGAAGTTTACTTTTCCTGTTGTGTTTTTTTCGCTCAACATAGAAACATAAAAACTGTCGAAAACCATGGGTAGAATTTGGGACACTTTCATACCATGATTCTTAAAAAGCAGGTCAATATCTTTTGGTGTAAAATGATAAAGGTGTCTGGGTAGGTCATAAGCCGCCCAATTCTCCTGGTAGATTTTTGCATCCATTGAATCACAATTTGGAACTGCAATTATAATTATACCATCTTTTTTTAAGATTCTTTTCATTTCCTCTACCCGTTTATTCAACTGAGGAACATGTTCTAAAACGTGCCATAAGGTAATTACATCAAACGACTGATCCACAATTTTCTCAAGAGCTTCCTCATTCCTCACATCCAACTTCTTCGATTGTATAGAAAAATTTCTTACCTCTTCACTTGGTTCGATCCCAATTGTTTTCCATCCGGCAAGTTTCATTGTATTTAAAAAATCACCCGTTCCCGAACCAATATCTAATAAACTACCTGTCTTGAAATGTTTCGAAATAAGTTGCAGTTTTTTTAGCAACGTATATTTTCTAACTTTTTGGTACGTGGAATTAATGAACCCTTTTTGAGTGTTTGAGTGAGAAACATAGGCTTCGGATTTATAATATTCACCCAGTTTACTTTCGGATGGTCGCGGATTTGTAAATCTAAAACCACAAGAATTACACTTTACAATTGAAAATGTTTCACGTGAAACAGTGTAATCCTTGCACTGTAAATAGGGTGAAAATTGGGCCGATCCGCAAACCGGACAATTGGTTAAGTTTTCCATTTATGCATGTGTTCCACGTGGAACTATTTAGTGATAATGTGGGATTTTAATGGTCCTCGATGTGGCAAATTTTTGGTTAAAAAACTGTTCCACGTGGAACTGTTTATTGTTAACGTAAAAGGTTTAAATAGAAGTTTTTGTGAGCGAAAATTCGACAAGAAACCAGATCCAGTGTTGTAATTAAATTGTTCCACGTGAAACTATCGACCTAAATAAACCATTAAAATAGAAATATCAGAAGGAGTGATTCCCGAAATTCGAGAGGCCTGTCCGATAGTTCTTGGACGAATTTTTCCAAATTTTTCTCTGGCTTCAGCAGAGAGTGAAGTTAATCTTGCATAATCAAAATCATCGTGCAGTACTAAATCTTCCAGGCGCTTGTGTTTGTCCGCTAACTCATGCTCCTTAGAAATATACCCTTCATACTTCATTAGAATTTCTGCCTGCTCAATTGACTCTAAATCATACTTCGATATAAAGGTGTTGATCCTTTCTGAGGCCAGAGCGAAATCCAATAGTGTAATTGATGGTCTCGTTAGAATCCCAAACATCTTTACTTTTTGTACTATTTGAGACGATCCAATCGTCTCCAGTGTAGGATTAATTTCGGCCGGTTCAATGCTTTCAGTCTTGAAGTATTTTATTATTTCATTTGAGTTTTTGATCTTCTCATTAACTCTATCCATCCTTTCTTTTGATGCTAATCCCATTTCATAAGAACGAGGAGTCAAACGGATATCAGCATTATCCTGACGAAGTAAAATTCTATATTCGGCCCTGGAAGTAAACATTCGATAAGGTTCTTCGGTTCCTTTTGTTACCAGATCATCAATTAAAACTCCTATATACGCTTCGGATCTTTGTAAGATGAAAGGTTCCTTTTGGTTTACTTTCAGGTGTGCATTTATTCCTGCCATCAAACCCTGACAAGCTGCTTCTTCATATCCGGTGGTCCCATTTATCTGACCAGCGAAATATAAATTCTTTACAAGTTTCGTTTCAAGTGTAAGATCCAATTGCTGCGGTGGGAAATAATCATATTCAATTGCATAACCAGGACGGAACATTTTAACGTTTTCAAACCCGGGTATTTTTCTTAATGCTTTGTATTGGACATCCTCAGGAAGGGAAGTAGAGAATCCATTGACATAAATTTCTACTGTATTCCAGCCTTCCGGTTCAACAAAAATCTGATGACGATCTCGTTCTGCAAACCTGGTAATTTTGTCTTCGATGCTCGGACAATACCTGGGTCCTAATCCTTGAATCCTTCCGGAAAACATGGGTGATTTTTCAAAACCGGTTCTTAGTATCTCATGTACCTCTTCATTTGTATAGGTAATAAAACATGGAACCTGACCTTCCGGACCCCCGGTAAAAGCATCCTTTCTTTCTGTTTTAAATGCAAATTGTTCAACGTTTAAATAGGAGAACCTGTTCGGGGTTTCATCGCCATGTTGAACTTCCATCTTCGAATAATCCAAAGATCTACCATCTATCCTGGGAGGAGTTCCTGTTTTCATTCTACCCGCCTGAAATCCCAAAGTCACTAATTGTTCTGTAATACCGGTAGATGATTTCTCACCAGCTCTTCCTCCGCCATATTGTTTTTCACCGAGGTGTATCAATCCATTTAGAAAAGTTCCGTTTGTAAGAACTACAGATTTCCCCCTAATTTCGATATCCATTCCTGTGATCACTCCAGCCACTTTACCATCTTCAATGATCAGAGATTTAACCATATCCTGCCAGAAATCAAGGTTGGGGGTTGCCTCCAACATCAGTCTCCATTCTTCAGCAAATTTCCATCTGTCGCTTTGTGCACGTGGACTCCACATGGCTGGACCCTTCGACCTGTTCAACATTCTGAATTGAACGGCAGTTTTATCAGTCACTATTCCTGAATACCCACCAATTGCATCTATTTCACGAACGATCTGACCTTTCGCGATTCCACCCATAGCAGGATTACAACTCATCTGAGCGATGGTTTGCATATTCATTGTAACAAGCAATGTCGAGGAACCTAGATTTGCAGCGGCAGCAGCAGCTTCGCAACCGGCATGACCCGCTCCGACAACTATAACATCATATTCTTTAAACATTTTAAGAAAGGAACATATAAAAGATAATCGACCAGACAACACCGAAGAAAGCTGTAACGCCTAACATATTCAGTCCTGCTTTATTATCTTTTTTGATAAGAAATAAATAAATTATGTAAATAAAAGCAATTAAAAAGAGGACAATGGGAATAATTAATCTCATACAAATTTTTATTAACTAATTGATTATCAATATTTTAAATTATAAACCAAATTTAGCAGATAAATCCAGCATCCGAATAATAGGCTTACGTGCTTTATCCATCAGGTCTTTGGTTAAAATAATCTCAGGTAACTCATACTTGAGGCAATTATAAAGCTTTTCAAGCGTATTTAGTTTCATGTGAGGACAATCATTGCAAGCACAGGAATTATTAGGCGGAGCGGGTATAAACGTCTTGGAAGGGTTTAATTTTTCCATTTGATGAATGATTCCCGATTCTGTAGCGACTATAAAAATCTCCGCATTGGATTTAGTCGCATAATTTAAAATTCCTGTTGTGCTTCCAATGTAATCAGCCAAATCCAAAAGAGCTGCTTCACATTCCGGATGAGCAAGTAACAAAGCTCCGGGATGCTGATGTTTAATATTTACAATCTTTTCAATGGAGAAAATCTCGTGAACCATGCAGGCTCCATCCCACAAAACCATATCTCTTCCTGTCTTTTTTTTGATATAGGCACCCAGGTTTTTATCGGGTGCAAATATAATCTTCTGATCTTTTGGTAAACTCTCTACGATCTGAACAGCATTGGTTGAAGTACAAACAATATCAGTAAGTGTTTTCAGCTCTGCTGTGCAGTTTATGTATGAAATCACCAGGTGATCAGGATGTTTCGCTTTGAACTCTGCGAACAGTCCGGCCGGACATGAATCGGCGAGAGAACAACCTGCACGAAGATCGGGAAGAAGTACTTTTTTATCAGGACACAGAATCTTGGCTGTTTCTGCCATGAAATGAACACCCGCAAAAACAATGATTTGCGCATCCGTCTTCGCAGCTTCCTGTGAAAGTCCCAGACTGTCGCCAATGTAATCTGCAACATCCTGAATATCTGCATCCTGGTAATAATGGGCAAGAATGATGGCATTTTTTTCCTTTTTGAGTTTATTTATTTCAGCAAACAAATCTAAAGAAAAATCGACAGGAACATCCACATAGCCTTTACTCAAAAGATCAGCACCCATAATAATAATATATCTTTTTATTTAAATATTTAAAAAATTTGTTGTTGTTATTGGTCTGTTAGTATTGTGCAAAGAATTCCCCATACCACATTGACATTTCCACTTATTAAGTTTTAATAACAGCTATTAAGATCTTGTTAGACCATAAACCATTACTTTTGAGGTTAATAGCACTTTATTAACAAGCTGTTGATATAGTTATCAAATGATAAGTAGAATACAAATTTAAAGTAAATTGTGTTATAAATCCTGTTGATGGATTCTTTTAAAGTCTGATGGAATAAGTTAGGTTAATTAAAAAAAAATTGCAGGCATATCCTGTTTGAACAAACCAAGAAAAAAATGATAGAGGTTAAGAACAGTTTTCTTTCTTATGAACAAATTTCATGTTAATAAATTATCAGGCAGAGGCCTAGTTATCAGACCTTTATTTTTCAACTTTACAAGCGTGTTAATAACCCTGAAAACCTGTTCATTACTAGGATAAACACATGATAAAGAACACATTGAAAATCTAAAAAAACCGCAAACATGAAAATTGCCTTAGGTTGTGACCACGCCGCCTTCCCTTTAAAAGTTAAAATTAAGTTATATCTGGAATCAAAAGGTTTTGAGATGATGGATTTTGGCTGCTTTTCTGAAGAGCGGGCTGACTATCCCGATTTTGCTCATCCGGTTGCACAAAGTGTACAGAATAAGGACTGTGATTTCGGCCTGCTGATGTGCGGAAGCGGGAATGGTATTAACATGACCGCCAATAAACACAAAGGAATCAGATCTGCTTTGTGCTGGAAGGCTGAAATAGCTGAAATGGCCCGCCTGCACAACGATGCCAACATATTGACCTTGCCCGCCCGTTATATTACTGAAGAAGAAGCAAAAAAGTGTGTGGATGTTTTTTATACAACCGCTTTTGAGGGTGGAAGGCATGCAGACCGGATCAAAAAAATCTCCAAAGCCGACATAGAATG
>JALYRR010000101.1 GCA_030855265.1 Bacteroidota bacterium
TTGCATTTTCTGTGGCTGCAATAAAGTCTTCGATGGTTTGGCTCGGCATGGCCTCAACATACGCATACTGGCTCCAGCCAAGGATGGCTACAAACACTTGTGCCTGTTTTATTTCACCGGTATCTGTATCAACATAAGGAAGCGTTGCACCTGCATAATCAACATACATCTTATCTCCAACCTTGTGCTCAATATGCATGGTAGGATTGACCTTTTTCTTCCACTGATTGTAATAAAAGTAAAAGGATGTTTCACCATAAGTTTCAGGATGAAGTTTTTTAAACTCCTGATACTGCCTGGCAACGGTCATTCCCTTCCTCCTTAGCTGAACCGCCATCACAGGAAAAAAATCAAACAGTTGTCTGAGTTTCTTGTTAAACAAGGTCTCCTTGGGTGGATGAAAAAGCTTGTTAAGCTCAAAGTCAGTAAGCTTGAGCAGCTCATCCTTCGGGATTTTAAGAACATGGTATTGCCGTATATAAAGCTTTACAGTATTCTTGGACATTCCAAGGCGATCTCCGATCTTTTTCTTTCCCATTTGCTGGGAATACAGCTTGATGATTTGTCGTACGTTACTCATACTTGTAGTTTTATTGGCCATGATTTATAGAGTTACTGAAACGTAAAAATCACGATTCAAAAACGATAAATCTGTTAGCTAAAAACAGTATGATTAAATCAAAAAAGGGTGGGGTCAGTTTAGTCCGATCTCCTGGGGTCAGTTTGATCCGATCTTCTGGGGTCTATTTAAACCGATCTAGTGGGGTCTGTTTGGCTGAAATTTCCAGTGTACCAACAATAGTTGATCTATCTAATTGAGTATTAAATTCCTCGCAACTTGTTTCCGGAATAATACAACAATTGTGACAGGCAGACCCATTTACATTATCTGGGCCTTGACCACTAGAATGGCCTATGTCTGAACATACAGGATCTGCGGAACACCATCTTGCATCTTCAATGGAATCTTTAACTAATTTACCTAAGAAATTTTCTTTGCCTTGACGAACTAACCCGCCTAGCGATCCCTCTGAATCACCTGAAGAAGTATAAATCAATATACCATTTCTGCTTTTAGAATTACTATCGAAGTAAATTCGTTCTCTTAACGAAGAAGATCCATAACCGCAATTAAAACATAATCTTTTAATTAGGAGATGCGCAAATGTGTGCATCATAATAAAGGAACCATTTAAGTCTTTTCTTTCATAATCAGACTTTCTGTTTTGCATAGCGAAATGATACCTTTCTATCAAATTCTTATAATAAGTTTCATTCTTCTTTTGCCATTGGTCAATTTTGTCATCTTTGAATTTTAAAAAAATGCCCTCGCCATAAACTTCATAAGCAGGTAACCATTTTACTGCCTCCTTTGAAAGTTGACTCATCTTCGCATTTCTATCAGATTTATCGGGTATAATTCTGGAAAAACCTGTAAAGACTCTCGTTTCCTTTAATTTTTCTATCAGGACAACACTTTCAAAACTTTCCTCCAATATGTTTTTTTCTTCATAATTCTCGAATGTCTTTTTCAAAGCTTTAAAATCCGAATTCTCTGAATTTCTCCCCTTTAATATATACTTATACTCTTCTTCTTAAACGATTTTCTTATAAGTAGTTTAATATGAATATGTCCTACCTTCTTGCAGACCATTAAATCTTTGAAAGATTTTTTTAACTTTATCTCTCGTAAATATCTTGCTGAATGGGAGTGTTTTCTTGCTCCTTATCTTAGTAAATATAATTAGGGTACTCAATGTCTATACGTTATCAGTTAATAGCAGGCTTCACCATTTTAATCATGATATTCATCATGGATTTTTTTGTGAATCAACGTCTTTCAAAAGAAGTCGTACAGAATACGTCCTATATAAGTAATTCAGAATCCGTTATCCGCAATTCCAATATGTTGCACAAGGATATGATTGAGATGCAAAGTAGCTTCCGGGGTTTTTTACTAACAGGACAAAAGAATTTCCTTAAGCCTTATTATGAAGGTATTGCCAGCGTTCCCGCATTAATGATCCAACAAAAAGGACTTGTTTCATCAGAATTGCAAGTTCGTCTCCTTGACTCAATATACTTTACACATAAGCTGTGGCTAGAGTATGCAACTGATCTGATTAATTACAGATTAGATACATTTCCTGAATCCAGTAAAATTTACAAAGAACTTTTTGAAACGAAACTCCGGATGGAAGTTGGAAAAAAACTGAACGATAAAATAAAGACCATCTTCGCAAATTTTGATAACAACGAATATAAGCTTAGGCAGGAAAGACGTAGTCGTCTTCAATCTTCTATAGAACGTACAAGGACCATAACACTTTCTCTGACTTTGATCTCAATACTATTGGCCGCAATTTCAAGTCAATATTTTATCCGGACTATTACAAGAAGGATTTCCAAAATGGTTTTGTTGGCCGAAAGAATATCCAAGGGCGATTTTACACCCATGAAGGAAAACAAAAAAGATGAATTGAATGAGTTGTTTTTGTCATTAAACAGTATGTCTGAAACTCTTGAAAAGAATTTTAAGGATCTCACGAAAAAAAACAACGAGTTGGATCAATTTGCCTATGTGGTTTCTCATGATTTGAAAGCGCCACTGAGGGGGATTGCGAATATTGTCGGCTGGATAGAAGAAGATCATGAAAATGACATTACACCAGGGGTGAAAAAAAATTTGGATTTAATTAAGGGCAGAACCACCCGTCTGGAGAATATGATTAATGGACTTCTTGAGTATGCACGTGTAGGTAAGGTTAAGAAAGGACATGTAAAAGTAGATGCCGATTTATTGGTTCGTGATCTCGTCAATTTCCTGGTTCCTAAAAATTTTAACGTTTCAATTAATGGTAAGCTCTCTATCCTGACAACTGAAAAGCTTCATATCGAACAAGTGTTTTCAAATTTACTGAGTAATGCAGTTAAGTACAACAGGACTGCCCAGCCCCAAATAACCATAACTTCGGAAGAGCAGCCGGAGTATTATAAATTCACTGTTGAAGATAATGGACCTGGTATAGAGAAAGAATACTTTGAAAAGATATTTATCATTTTCCAAACCTTGCAGGAGCGTGATGCTTTTGAAAGTACTGGTGTTGGTTTGGCTATTGTCAAAAAAATTGTAGAAGATTATAAAGGAACAATTAATGTTGAATCTGAAATCGGAAAAGGTTCGAAATTTATTTTTACCTGGCCTAAATAATAATTAATAAAACGATAATTATGAATGTTAAAAACATATTATTAGTTGAGGATGATTACCTGGACGTTGAAAGTGTAAGAAGAGCCTTGAGTAAAATTAAGATCGGGCATAATCTGATGGTTGCGCACAATGGAGTAGATGCCTTGGGGATCCTAACCTCGGAAGATATGAAGGTCGCTCCAGATGTAATTTTGCTGGATCTGAATATGCCAAAAATGAATGGTATGGAAATGCTTACCATTATCAAGAATTACTATAGTTTAAAGAAAATTAAAACATTTATTCTTACAACTTCAGGGGAAGAATACGAAAAAATTGCTGCTCAGAACCTGGGCGTCGCCGGGTACATAATTAAGCCTTTAAGTTTCAAGGAACCTATGAATGATGATACAGCATTGCTTTTAAAGGAGTTATTGGCTGAAGGATAATTTTAATAAAAAACCCCGATAGATATCTAGCGGGGTTTTTATTCATTTTGATAGGGAGATAATTAATCCAGAGAACAAGTTCTTACTTCAACTTGGGAGGCATCTGCAGGATCATAACTCGTACCTGATGTGCAATTGGCTTGTGCAGCTTTTTTCTTTACGTCGTCATATGTAGTGATTTGTGTTTCAGTGCTTGAAGACCCTGTTTTAGTATATGTGCAGGTACAAGTTCTGTCTTTTTTACAAGAAACGAAAGTGCAACTGAAAGCAACGATGGCAATGAATGCTAATTTTTTCATGTTTGTTTTTTTAGAATGATTTATTATTATTTCTACAAAGATGCGGTGGAAATGAGCTTTGAGAGTTACAGAATATTTACTTCTGATTACATAATTCCCACATGGATTTAACCCTAGACTGTAATGGGATCAAAAAAATTCAGTTATTCACCTGAACTTTTAATTAGCTTCATAAGCTATTAATTAGCTAGATGCCGTATGTCGGATAGAAAAAACATTCAAGAGGTTGATACAAGCTTGTTCCTGGAAGAAATCCAGAAGAGAGTCAACATAGATAAAGCTAAGTATGATGATTTTTTGAAATTATGGGAGTTCAGGAAGTTTGCACGAAATGAATTCATTTTGACTGCGGGTAATGTTCCTGACTTTTCGATGTTTGTTTTAAAGGGTTGTTTGCGACAGTATAGTGTAAATGAAAAAGGAGAGGAGGCAATTGTATATTTTGCTGAAGAAAGACATTTCATTGGTGATTTACCAGCCATCCGGAGTAAATCAGTTTCAGTCTATAATTTCCAGGCAATCGAAGAGTGTGAGATTTTGACCATCAGTGCAGAGAACTGGGAAAAAGCCTTTGTTGATTTCCCTTGGTGGGCAGAAGCACATTTAAGAGGATATCAAAAATGGGCGGCGCTGTTACAGCAGCAACTGTCTGATTTACATTCAAAAACAGGAGAGTTGAGGTACCTGGATCTTCTAAAATCCAAACCCAATTTATTTCAACGCGTACCACAACGCTTTATCGCATCCTATTTGGGCCTAAGTGCAGAAACGTTGAGCCGTATCCGTAAAAAAATTTCTAAACCATAATTACTTGACAAAAGTCAACGAATTTGCTCGATCTCTCACCTTAGTTTTGCCCTATAATTTAAACTCATACAAGTATGACAAACAAGAAAAAGATTTTACTGATCGGAATCGATCCATCTCTTATTGATTTTACAGCTCCGGAGTTTTCAGCTTTTCCGGGTATGACGAGCGAAATAGTTTCAGCAGGTGTTAAAGGTGCCGTTCAGCAATTAATAGAGATGGGTTATGATGCCGAATTGTGCTGGACTGATTTTGGCGATACTGCGATTTCAGTGATCAACTCAATGCTGACAAAGAATTCCTTTGATGGAGTACTGATAGGAGCAGGTATACGGATTCCGCCTCCGCAGTTATTGTTGTTTGAAAAAATGATTAATGAAATTCACGAACATGCTCCGGGGGCTAAGATTATATTTAATACTAACCCAAAAGACTCTATAGAGGCGGTGAAGCGTTGGCTGTAATTAAATTGGATGAAATGAATAGAGCTTCAGTTTCTTAAATTGAAGGGCTATCTGGACTTATGTTTTTGTTTTTGATCTTCCTCCGTGTTTCGATTTCGCAAAGTGCATTTTCAGCAAAAAGCTGAAGCACTTCTGTTTCCTTCTGGCTGAAATCTCTCGGTTTTTTATCTACTATACAAACAGTACCAATGTTGTAACCGTCACTTGTGATTATTGGAGCTCCTGCATAAAACTGCAGACCGAATTCACCTATAACCAATGGATTTGCCAGAAGGCAAGGTTCTTTTAAAGCATCTTTGAAGATAGTTGGCTCAGGGTCAAGGATGGCTATAGAACATAAACTATCGGTTCTGTCAACCTGTTGAACGCCATTCATACCAAAATTTCCTTTAAAAAACACACTGTCCTTTCCCACAAATGAGATAAGTGCGATAGGCGTATTAAACGTCACAGCAATGATCTTTGCGAGATTGTTAAAATACTGATCTGGTAAATTGTTTAAAACATCGAAGTATTCCAATGTTTTTAAACGCAAGTCATCGTTGTCGGAAATTATAGATTTTTTGTTTGAGTTTTTCATAAGATGGGTGAATGCAATAGAAAATTAATTAGCTTGTTTCAAATTTCAATAAAGGAGTTTTGTATCTGGAATTTAGGAATAAAATCATCCAAAAAGCATTCCTTAAATCATTCGAAGGTTGATGCCTGATTAATGGGTTGCATGAATTTTGAATAGGAATAATTATCCCCAATTAGGCAAGAAACTGTAGTAATTGACAATAGTTAATCTTGGTTTAAACGAAAACACTATTCATCTTTCGCTTTACTTTCTTTGTTTTTAAGAAAGTTAGAAATGAAGCCTATTGCTGAATCCTTGATGAAATTTGCATTTTTAGAAACAAGGCTCGTTACACCCATTTGAAGAAAAGTACCCAATAATTGTTTCAGAGGATTGGAGGAGTCACCAACAGTTGCTTTTTTAGTTAGAAATCCTGCAGCAAGTCCTATGGTTGCATTTATAAGATCTCCTTTCAGATCAGGAGCCTGTGTGATATCACGCAGAGCCTTCTTTAGGAGGTTTGACGGCCGCATACCTTCGTAAGTAGCCATTAGTTCCGCTTTCAACGCCTTGCCTTCTTCTTTTTGCTTGATCTCTAAAAGCTGTATTGATTCTCTTAGTTCAGCGACTGTGGTGATTTTTGTCATGCCGGATTAATTAAGCAGTTGAGAAATGATGGAATTGCTGATGCTTTGTTTTATCCGGTTATGAAGGAAAAAGTATAATATTATTCCTGCAACTAAATAAAATCCAGCAACGCAAAAGAATCCATAGTAGGATTTTCCAAGGATATCGCCAAGCCATAATGCTATTCCGATGTTCACGATTAACGTGAACATCGTAAGCATTAAGACAACAGTTCCTCTTGAAACAAACGTAGAAATTACGCCTGCCGATTTATCAACTGCGTTGAGTTTTAAAAGCTCAAGGCTTGTTTTTCCATATTGTTCCGCTCTTTCAATTAAGGGTTCAATAAAAGTTTGTTTGTCTTCCATAACGTAAAGATGATGAAAATTTTTAAACCGATGTTATTCGGATTAAAAAGGCTTGCTTCCTCTTATAACCCGAAGGATCACGGCTATGATTGCAATCACCAGCAAGATGTGAATAATGCCACCGGTATGGAATCCAAGATATCCAATTGCCCATAAAATGATAAGAATAACTGCTACGATGTAAAGTAAATTTCCCATAAATTGTTTTGTTTTGTTTGTTTGTTTGTTTTTAAAATTGAACTATGAATCCTAAAGATGAAACTCCTTTAGAAGGTTTTGTGTTATTTTTTTGATTCTATTACCGGTTCCATCGCGCAGATAGTAAGTTCAACTCTACGGTTGGCCTGGCTGTCATCATTTAATTTGTCGATTGGCAATGTTTCACCAAATCCTCTTGCTGATAAACGATTGCCGTTTACACCTTCTTTAACAAGGAATGATTTTACAGCCATTGCACGATCTTTAGATAATTTATCATTGTGCTGATCGGTTCCGGTTTTGTCGGTAAACCCATCAATATACACTACAATATAAGGGTATGTCCTGAGAAAGCGGGCAACCTTTTTCAATTCTTCGTCAGAACTTGGCAGGATCACTGATTTGTCGGTTTCGAAGTTCAGGTTATTTAACTGATAACATGATCCGGATAAAATCATGGCGAGATCATTCGTTTCAATAGTTACTGGAGCAACTCCAACATCATCAATGAAATAATACGCTTTGCGGGAGTTGTTGGTGTTTGGTGCAATTACTTTAGTAACCTCCATATACCTGTCGAAGCAACCAAGGCTCAGGAATTTCTCGCCGCCTTTTGCTACATAGGTTCCGGTTACGGTTGTCCATTCTGTACCGGTAATAATATCAGTACAAACAACATGCGGTGTGATATTCATAAATGAGTTTCTTTTAACATCTGTTTTGATGGTAGAGAAATAAACTCCCATTCCGGATACAGCAAAGGCACTCTTTTCTGCAAGGCTTACATTAAAATTAATAGTGTATGCTTTACCGGCTGTCATAGGCGCTTTTAATTGAAACTGGATGTATTCGCTGTAACACTGGTATCCTGGTTTCGTTTTAAATACACCTCTTTCATCTGCATAATAGGCTATTATACCTGCATAGTTACTTCCTGTTTTGCTTCCCTGACTTCCCATATAATTTTCAGGGACCTTATGAGCATTTCCACTTGCACTCTGGCTGAAAAGATCAACCGTTGTATTGTTTGAACTTGTAATACTATCCGCTAGAAGGATTTCTCCGGTGCTGTTTACTCTTTCTGCGATGTTCTCAAATGATCCATTAATGACCAGGTTAACATCCTGTGCTCTCATATTAATGGAGGCAGTAAAGAGAGATAAAATTGCGATAGTGATTGTAGTGGTTTTCATACTATATTTTTATTCTGTAAATGAATTCGAGGTTGATTATTTGTAAAATTTGTATCCGATGGTTCCCTGGTACCATACATTTTTGTAGCGTGGTGTTGAAGATGTACCATCTCCGTTATTGCTTTGTACATCCCAGTTTACACGTGCACCAAGAGTGATGTGCTTTAGATTGATATCAAGCCCGCCCATAACGCCGAACATGTTTTTTCTTACATTGTCGTTCTTGAATTCCTGCTCTTGTGCATAGCTTGTTGTTGAGCTTTCAAACGCATCACGCTGATGCAACAGGTAGGAGTATTGAGGACCCGCCATGATTGTAAAAAATTCACTTGGCTTTAATGTGATAGCTAAAGGAAAATCAACGTATGTGGTTGTGCGGGTAAAGACATAAACTCCTCCAAGGATAGCACCGCTTGCACGGAATCCTTTTTGTGAAATAAGAGCGGCAGGTTGTAGTCCCAGGTATTTTCCAAAAGGGATATCGGCCATTACTCCGCCTGCAAATCCAAATTTAGCATCTGCCTGAAATTGATCTCCTTGTTCATCATAAACATTTGAGTAGTTAAGACCCGCTTTGAAACCTATTTGAAATTTTTCCCGGTTATCAGTATCATTTGAACTGTCCTGAGCTGTAACGATGGTTGTTGCTAAAACAAACATGGCTGATAAAAGTGTAATTTTTTTCATTTTTTTAGTTTTTTAAAAATTATTTTGATGAGTGTTTGTCAAGTCCTAACCAGATCATGACTGCTTTCATTCTATTTAAAAGATCTTCAGTTTGTCCTGTTGCTTCGGGTAGTGGTTTAGAATTGACTTCAGTATTTAACTCGGATGAGTTTAAAGGGCCTCCCAATACATGTGCGTTGATTTTTAATTGTTCATTCATTGTATATATATTTAAATTGTATTTTTTTAACAATACAAAGATGAGCCAATCCAAAGAGGAATGCATTACACAACTTTAGCTATTAGTTACATCATTCACATGTTAAGTTATTCTGTAAAAAATGAAAAACCCCTCCGGACAGCTTGTCCGAAGGGATTTTATTTAAAAGGTGTTTTTATTTTTTAGCAACAATTTTTCCTGATTGAAGGATGCTGTTGTTTGCCGTTACCGTATAGAAATAAATACCAGCAGGGAAGATTGCTGTATCAATTACTGTTTCTTCCTTCGTTAGCATTTGTTTCAATACTTCTTTTCCAAGTACATTGAAAATAGTGATAAAAGTATTATCGTTTTCAGAAATTCCTTTTACTGAAATGGTCGTGGATGCATTAAAAGGATTTGGATAGATAGAAATGTTTTTATCCGCTTCTTCTGTTTCAATTCCAACAGATGTACAGTTGGTTGGAAGCATTGTAGCTGTGACTGTAACCGCAGTTGTTGAAAGCGCCCCATTTGTTGTCAACGCTCTTCCGTCTAGTTCTACACCCGTATTAATTGCTCCCAGTGCTCCATTGTTACAAATGATTGTCCCACGGAAAACTGAATAGTTGTTGATGTTTACAGCACCTTCTATTTTCCAGTACACATTTTTAGATTGTGCTCCGTTGATCAGTTTTACTCTTGAATATGTGCTTGTTGAAAGTGCTCCGTTTATCTGGAAAACAAATACTGCATTTGCATTTCCTTCTGCATTTAAAATTACTGTATCTGTAAAAACGGTGGCAGCATTTAACAAATATGTATGAGGTGTTAATACAAGGTTGTTTCCGAATTGAGCAGGGTATAACAATTCAATGTCGTAAGGGATAACATTGATCTGGTTATATGCAACTAAAAGATCACTTGCACATGCCGCAGTTGATCCGTCCGGGATAGGGTGGATGGTTCCTGTAACATTTGCTGCAGTAAACCCTGTAGTAGTTCCGCTGTTGCTTCCAACATCACCTGTAATGTAAGTGATTCCTGAATTAGAAACTGCTCCTACAGAAGAAAACACTGCATAACATGCTGCTGCTCCTAATACGGGTGGAGTTGGTCCGTTTAGAACCGGGCTTCCACAACCTGTTGGTGTGTAAGCAAGAATTCCATTGATTGTAACAGCGCCTGCCGTTGACAAAGCTCTTCCTTCAAGTGTATCACCGATGCTCATATTGATGGCTGCATTATTTGCAATTACAGTCCCTCTCATGAACGTTCCGGCAGCCATGCTTACAAGTCCTTCTACTTTCCAGAAGATATTGCAGGCAAGTGCGCCATTTATCAACTTCACCTTTGAATCGGCATTGGTTGAAAACGGTGCTTCGATTTGCATAATAAAAACAGCATTTGGATTACCTAATGCATTGAATGTAAGGTCAAGGTTAAGTGTTGCAGCACTTGCTATTGAATAAACTCCTGGTGTAAGCACTTGTCCGTTTCCAAGTACCGACGATGCCGGGAAAAGGGTAGGGATTGAACTATCCAGTTGATTATAGGCAATTAGAAGATCTGCTGCTGCCTGGGCGCTTGCCGCATCATTATCATGCATAACTCCGTTCACATTTCCGAATCCGGTGCTGGATCCGCTGTTGGTACCAACATTTCCTGTAAGATGTGAAATTCCGGTATTGGTTACCGCTCCATTTGTCGAGAAAAGAACAAATTCTGCCGCTGTTCCAAGGTTTGGTGCCTGAGCGATGGCCAATGCCGGGCTCAGCATCAGTAGAGCAACCGATAATTTATTTAGTAGTATGTGTTTCATGGGTTCAGATTTATTTGTGAATTAATTTTCACCTTACAAAGTTGAGAGTTCTCAAACCGCTAGTGTTACAGAACTCTGTAAATATGTTGTATCTATCACACTTCCCGAAACGGGGAAAATCCCGACACACTTAGTGCGACGGGATTTCCCAATATTAAGCCTGAATTATTGTCGGACCTTATTTTTGCGAGATCAGATTTCCTGACTGGATGATTGCATCCTGACTAAATACCTTGTATGAGTAAATTCCCGCAGGAAGCTCATCCGTTGCAATAGTCGTTGTGTTATTGGTCAATACGGTATGAATAACCATAGCTCCAAGCACATTGAATACTCTCAGTTCTGTTTTGTTGTTTATCAGTTCATCCTTAATCACAACTGAAAGTGTTGCATTAAATGGATTTGGATAGATGCTGATCTGCCCGTTTTCTGATGACAGGTCTGAAACATTTGTCGCAGCACACAGAGTTGGCATATCTGCAGTGATAGCAGATGTCGTGAATATTCCTGTTGTAGTCAATGCACGTCCATCAAGTTCAACACCTGTATTCATTGCGATTGCACCATTGTTGCAAATGATAGTTCCTCTGAAAATAGAGTAATCATTTATGTCAGTAGCACCTTCGATTTTCCAGTATACATTTTTTGATTGCGTTCCATTGATAAGAAGAACTTTCGCATATGTACTGGTAGACAATGCACCGTTGATCTGAATTACGAATACCGCATTCGAGTTACCCAATCCATTCAGGTAAAGTGTGTCAGTTAAGACAGCCGCTGCATTCATAACATAAGTATGCGGCGTAAGAACCAGGTTACGTCCGAACTGAACAGGATATAAAAGTTCAATATCAGCTGGTAAAGTATTCAGGTAAGTGTATACAGTTAAAAGATCGGATGCACAAGCTGCAGTTGAACCATCAGGGATAGGATGAATGGTTCCTGTAACATCAATCGCGTTGAAACCCGTTGTAAGTCCTACATTCGTTCCAACATCACCTGTTACATAAGTAACACCGCTATTGGTAACTGCTCCATCACCTGAAAAAAGTGCATAGCATTCAGTAGAAGCCAATGAAGGGGCAATAGGTCCGTTTAGCACAGGGCTTCCGCATCCAATTGGTGTATAAGCAAGAACTCCGTCAACAGTTACTGCTCCTGCAGTAGAAAGTGCTCTTCCTTCAAGTGTGTCATTTGTATTCATATTGATCGCAGCATTGTTTGCAATTACAGTTCCTTTCATGGAAGTTCCTGAAGCCATGCTTACAAGTCCTTCAACTTTCCAGAAAACATTACAAGCCATCGCTGAATTGATCAATTTAACCTTTGCATCTGCATTCGTAGAAAGCGGGCCTTGGATCTGAAAGATAAAAACCGCATTAGGATTTCCACCACCATCTAAAATCAGGTCCAGATTAACTGTAGTTGCAGCTGAAATGGAATATACTCCCGGTACCAGGATCTGTCCGTTGCCAAGTAATGCTGCAGGAAAGAAAGTAGGTGTGGTGCTATTCAACTGATTGTATGCGATCAAAAGATCCGCTGCACACTGACCACTCACAAGATCATTATCATGCATATTTCCATTGACATTTCCAAAACCAGTGCTTGATCCGCTGTTTGTTCCTACGTTTCCTGTAAGTTGTGAAATGCCTGAATTGCCGACTGCTCCATTGGTAGAGAACAGTACAAAGTTTGCCGTTGTACCCAGAGTAGGTGCCTGCGCAAAACTTAATGCCGGTGCCATCAAAAGAAGTGCAGCCGATAATTTATTTAGTAATTTATTTTTCATTTGGGTTGTATTATTTTGGTGAATTAATTTCCACAGGACAAAGGTGGGTCAGAGAAGGAGACAATTTGTTACAGAAAACACTAAATAAGTTACATCATTCACACTTGTGTGCAAGATGATTATTCGAATGGAAAGTAATTTTATTATTAATAGGGTCTAGTGGAGGAATGACAAAAAAAAAGCGCCACCCTCGCAGGCAGCGCTTCTTTGGTAATATAGGGGTTATGGTTTAACAATCGTATTTCCTGCCATTACAACAGCTCCTGATCTTGCCAGTCCTCTTCCGGTAAGTGAAGCT
>JALYRR010000102.1 GCA_030855265.1 Bacteroidota bacterium
ATATTGAAGTACTTTCCGGAAGAGTCAATGATTATTATCGATCCTGCAAATCCGGAGGAGGCAATGAGAAAAATATTGTTTGCGATGTCTGATAACAGGTGGGAGAAAAATTTAGCTGCTATCAAAAAGGCAAGGGAGCTTATTCTTAAAGAATATCAATTCTTCCCTGCTATCACCAAGAAAATTCAACAGTATAAAGACCGAATGCCTGATAAGAAATGGCATTACGTACCGCAAAATATTAAAGACAAGGATCTGGATAAAACTGCCATTCTTATTAATAACTTTAAGCTGAAATTTAAAAACCTGAATGCCTGAGTTAAGCCTGATATTCGGATTTCGAAACCGGGAAATTTCCAGGGTGGAGAATTGTATCCGGTCCTTAGAGGCTCAGACATTTAAAAATTTCGAGGTCATTTTTGTTGACTATGGAAGTGACACGTCTGTTTCCGTAAGCCTTAAATTAATGTTGGGCAAATACAAATTTGTAAATTATATATTTAATGACACGCAAGGGCGACCATGGAATCGTGCGCATGCTTTAAACACAGGTATAAGAGCGGCCTCAGGAGAATATGTTATAAACCTGGATATCGATCTGGTATTTTCTCCGGGTTATGTGCGGAGGTTTTATGATTCACGCAAAAAGGATAAAGTAATTTTAAGCAATTTTTATCTGCTTCCGGAGCGTTATGATTTCGTTTCGGGAGAACTACCTTCGGGGAAATTTGATTTGCATACAGGAGCAACCGGGATAGGCATTTATCCTGCAGGGAAGCTAAAGGAAATTGGTTGCTATGATGAGTACTACCAGTTTTGGGGATGTGAGGACAGGGATCTTAAGCTTCGGTTGGAAAAGGTTAATGTGACATTTGAAACCATGAATATTCTTGAAGCCCCTGTGTACCATCAATGGCATCCTCAAACAGGATTTCAGCGCGACTTTCTTCCCTCCGGCTGGTGGGAAGAAATGAATCTTTATCTATTTGCTAACAAGAATAAGGTGGAGAGAAATACAAATAGATGGGGCTATATTTTTAACCGGGAGGAACGGATTTCACTTAATTATCTCCAAAAGGGTACAGTTCAAAATGAATTTAATACAGATCAGCATACCAACCTGGTTTCACTTTTTGAATCGATTAGTGATAGTTTTTATAGTGCCGGCTCCGGAGAAGTAATTAAATTGGTCTGTCCAGACACAAGCAAGGTGTCGGATATCAAGCAATTTTTGCCGAAACCCTTTTTTTACAAAGTGCTAAATAAAAGTGTTTATCTTATTAATAAGGATCTGAGGATATTGGATTTTTACAAAACCAGCGATTCAATTGCTGAGTTGAAAGCAGCGAAATTGTTCGGGATTGAGAAAAGCACAGTGAGGAATATGTGCTGGCATTTTATAACAAAGAATAAAGAACAGCTACGTGATTTTTATTTCGGAGAATTTGAAGGAAATTTCTGTTGCATAATTGTTAAGAATTAAAAATGGAACTGGCGCCAATAGTATTATTTGTTTATAATCGTCCGGATCATACCCTGCGTACACTTAATTCATTGTCCAAAAATGAATACGCTAAAAACTCTGTTCTTTATATTTATTCTGATGGAGCCAAAGAAGGAGTTAACAGCGAACAGTATAACCGTATTGTTGAAACGAGGAAAATTATCAGGCAACAGAAATGGTGCGGTGAAGTACATATAATAGAATCGCCCGTAAATAGGGGTTTGGCCGATTCGATTGTGAAAGGTGTTACTGAAACTGTAAATAAGCATGACAACGTTATCGTGTTGGAGGATGATTTGGAATTATCTCCAGGATTCCTTCGGTTTATGAATTCAGCCTTGAAATTATATAAGGAAGATAAATCAGTGATGCATATTTCAGGGTATATGTGTCCTTCAGATATGCAAATCGATGGAGATACCTTTTTTGCCCAAATTGCATTTTCCTGGGGATGGGCGACATGGAAAGATAGATGGCAACATTTTATTCATGACCCTGAAATATTGTTAGATAAATTAAGAGAAAGAAATTTGATTAGCCGTTTTAATCTTGACGAGTCATATTCTTTTTTAGACCAACTTAAGGCGAATATTGAGAGACGTAACAAAACCTGGGCAGTTAAATGGCATGGGACAATGTTGTTACATGGTGGATTGACTCTTATTCCTGTGAAATCTCACGTAGAGAATATTGGCAACGATGGATCAGGAATCAATTCGGGCAAAACTTCAGATTTCATAAATCCAGAACTTGGAAATATTTCTAATCTGAATAAGATAGAAATTATTGAATCAATTCAAGGCAGGAGAGCGATCTGTGAATTTTATTCCACTACCCAAAAACAAACTCAACAAAATATTCCTGTCAGAAAGAAAATGGAAAATTTCATAAAAGGATTGCTTGGCAATAAATTATTAGTTTTGACTGAGTTGATGGGGGAAAAACAAGTAATCATGAAACTCAGGAAGAGTAATGTTTTATCTCAAATTAATATAAAGAATCATTTTTCAGTTAATAACATAAATGGGGTAAAGCTGGGTTCGGGTGTGAAGATAGGACCTTTCAACACTTTCATCATTAGTGGAACCAATACAATCTTCAGTGTTGGGAAAGGGACTTTTATTGGTGAGTATAATACATTTAAAACATCCGCAGAGTCCATCAATATTGGTGAGGATTGTTTTATTTCTTCGCATGTGATCATGTCCACTTCCGGCAATCGACTTATAGAAGATTATATCCCTGTTTTTGAAAAGGATCTTTTAACTAAAACGCAAGCCTGGAAAAATAAGGGAGAAATTTGTATAGGAAATGATGTGTGGATAGGAAGTTCTGCGCAGATTATGCCGGGGGTAAAGATTGGAGATGGTGCTGTAGTGGCTGCAGGAAGCTTGGTTAGTAACGATGTTCCGGCTTATGCAATTGTTGCAGGAGTTCCTGCAAGGATCTTAAAGTACAGAGAATAATATGATAAGAAATACACTACGTAAGTTAAAGAAACAGATTGAGCTTTCTCTGTCTCCCGAAAAACGGGATGCTGAAAATCTCAGAAATGAACTGGAAGCGAAGCTTCGGTTTCTTAAAGATACTCCAAGATATACTGAGGTTTCTTCCGACATACTTGGAAAGAATACCATCATACCTGATACTGCCTCGTTCCTTTATATGCGCGATGAGATTTTCAAAAAAGAGATTTATAAATTCAATTCATCTAAAAAGGATCCGGTTATCATCGATTGCGGGGCTAATATCGGAATGAGCGTTATTTATTTTAAACAACAATTTCCGCAAGCCCGACTGACAGCATTTGAACCCGATCCGCATATATTTTCCATTCTGAAAAAAAACGTACAATCATTCGGATATGATGATATCACATTGCTTAATAATGCACTCTGGGATTCCGAAAAGGATTTGGATTTTAGTTCAGAAGGCGCCGATGCAGGGAGAATCTCGTCAGGGAATGAAAAAAACAATATTAAGATCAAGACACTACAACTGAGTAAATTTTTAGATCAACCTGTTGATCTTTTGAAGATCGACATTGAAGGTGCAGAATACACAGTTCTAAAAGAATGCCAGTCGGGTTTAAAAAATGTAAGTAAGATGTTTCTCGAATATCATTCATTTCTTAATCAGGAGCAAACACTTGATGAAATCCTTTCAATTCTTAGGAAGGCTGGGTTTCGATATAACATCAATCATATCGGAGTAATTTCAAAGCAACCATTCATCTCGGTGAATTCATACTCTGGAATGGATCTGCAATTAAATATTTTCGCCTACAGGTAATTTGAATCCTAATCAATGAAAATTCTTCACATCTCTACGAGTGATAATGGTGGTGCGGCAAATTCATGCATTCGCCTTCATTTGTCACTACTGGAGGCCGGCATTGATTCAACCCTCTTAACCATTTCTAAAAAGAAAACGGGGATTCAGCAGCATTTTACATATAACAAGCAGAGAAAACCCGGAATTTTTATGCGCCTGAAATACAGGCTTGGATTTGACAAACCTCCGTATTTAAAATATGAGCTACAGCTTGAGAATAAAGTCAAGGGTTATGAGTTTTTCTCTTTTACAGGAACTGATTTTGATCTTTCAGAATGTGACTTGGTTAAGGCAGCTGATATAATTAACCTTCATTGGGTTGCCGGTTTTCTTGATTATAGAACCTTTTTCAATAAAGTGAAAAAACCAATTGTCTGGACTCTGCATGATATGAATGCCTTTTCAGGTGGATGCCATTACTCGGATGGCTGTAATAAGTATTTGAATAATTGCGATGTTTGTCCTCAACTTCTTGGAACAATAGATCCCACATATAGTCATACGCAATGGGAAATTAAAAAGGCTAGTTATGAGAAGGCCGATATCACTATTGTTGCTCCATCAAAATGGTTATCGGAATGTGCTTCAGTAAGCAGTTTACTAAATGGTCGTCCTGTAAACTTAATCCCTTATAGCTTGGATCTGGATGCGTTTAAGCCAATGAGCCGGGAACAGGCACGCAGGGATTTAGGTCTTCCTCCTGACAGGAAAATATTATTATTTGTGAGCACCAGTATTGATAACAAGAGAAAGGGTTTGCAGGTTTTACTTGATAGTTTAACATTTCTGGCGAATAGAAATGATTACCTGGTTTGTTCAGTCGGACAAAGCGATATTTTAAATTCACCCGGTTACTTTTCGTTGGGAGAAATCCGCGATGAGAAAAAGATGATGAAGGCTTACAATTCTGCTGATGTTTTTGTGTTGCCGGCTAATGAAGATAACCTCCCAAATGTAGTGCTCGAATCACTTGCCTGCGGGGTTCCTGTAATAGGTTTCAATATTGGAGGGATGCCCGATATGATCACAAACGGGCTGAATGGTCTTTTATGTCAGAAGATAAGTCCGTCTCAGCTTGCTGAAACAATTCACCAGTTTTTCAGTGAAAAGGAAAAGTACTCCTCCGAACTGATCAGGAAAGATGCTGTAGAAAAGTTTAATAATACACTTCAGGCTGAAAGGTATATTTCCATCTACAGGAATTTGATAAAAAAAATTTGAAACATGGAGTATCCTAAGATCACAATCATAACGCCGGTTTATAACCAGGTGGAATTCATTGAAAGAACTATCAGGTCAGTTCTTGAACAAAATTATCCTAACCTGGAGTATATAATTGTGGATGGTGGGAGTACAGATGGAACAAAAGCTATTATAGAAAAGTACCGGACACAGATCAATATGATCATTTCGGAAAAGGATGATGGAATGTATCATGCATTGGATAAGGGCTTTAGGAATTCAACCGGTGAATTGATGGCTTGGATTAATGCTGATGACAGATATCATTACAACTCTTTTTTTATTGTAGCAGAGATCTTCAGTAAGTATAAAAATGTTGAGTTTTTGATGGGGCAACCAAGCACCTTTGATGAGCAGGACAGATGTGTGATGATAGGAGAGCTCCGTCAATGGAGTAAATATGATTTTTTTATCAGTGGTACAAATTGGGGTATTCAACAGGAATCCACTTTTTGGAGGAGGAGCTTATGGGAACGATCAGGTTCATACATTAGTACTGATTATAAGCTGGCCGGAGATTGCGAACTATGGACACGGTTTCTGGTCGGATCGAATGCTAAACTTCATATGACAACGGCTCTGATCGGTGGATTCAGAACAAGAGCGAATCAATTGAGTTCTAACAGGTCTGCTTATGCAAATGAGGTTAAAAGAATAGTGGAGGTAACAGAAAAATCTACTGCCGAAATCGCTACCTTGAAAAAAATAGATCTCTATAAAAAATACCTATCAAAGTTTCCTGTTCTAAGAGTTCTTTTGAACTGGAACCAAAATTACCGAGACCATTTTGACTATCCTCCAGTTATCAGATATGATCTGAAAAAGCGGGGTTTTTAATATTCCGAATTTATACTCATAATTCTTGTGGATTGAACTGCAAAATCAGTCGGATGAATTTTTATTGGCCTCTTGCTTAATTCCCTGATTTTTGATAACTTTACGATTAGGTTTTTTTAATTGATTCATCTTTCTGTTTATAAATGAGGAATTTCTCTTTAATAATAATTTTGCTGATTAACTCCTTATCTCTCTTCTCTCAGAAGTGGGAATGGCTTCAGACTATCCGGCCCGGTGGGAATGAATATACTTGGGATATCACTACAGATCTGAGAGGGAATTCTATTGCTACAGGTCGTGTGAAAGCTACCTCAACATTTGGCTGGCCAGGCGGTATGTCCACGCCTCCATGGCATTCCGGAGGCTATACTGATGCTTTTGTCGCTAAATATAAGCCTAACGGAGCATTGATGTGGGCGAAGCGGGATGGCGGAAAATACCAGGATTGGGGGCGTGCAGTTACAACTGACAGTCTTGGGAATATTTATGTAACCGGAGAGTTCAGGGATACAGCTAAATTTGGTTCAATCACAGTCTACGCTGTAGCTCCGGGTTCGGCTGCAGGGAATATGTACCTTGCTAAATATGACAGTTTGGGAACATGCCTCTGGGTAGCCCAGGCTGGCAACGCAACTCAATCTACAATTGGAAGCGGTGTAACGCTTGATCCGGCAGGAAACGTATACATTACAGGTTTCGTGAATGGAGTGAGTAATTTTGGTGGAGGCTTAAATGCAGGGATGGCCGGAAGGCATCTTACCTTCGTGGCAAAGTATTCTCCTTCGGGCGTATGTACCTGGGTAAAATGGATTCCTTGTACATATTATGGAAACGGAAGTGATATCGTTTATAGTAAGGCAGGTTTTCTTTATACCGTGGGAGATTTCAAAGGAACAATGACCATTAATGGTACTCCTTATGTCGGCACAGGAACAACTTATCAGGATATTTACACAGCCAAGATGGATCTTAGCGGGAACTTTATTTGGGTGGGGCTTGGAAAGGGATCGGGAACGGATCTGCCAAGTGCAATTGATGTTGATAAAGATGATAACGCATATATAACGGGTAAGTTTGAAACTACCCTGACTTTTTCTCCCGGCAATTTTGTAGTAAGCAATGGAAACAATGATGCATTCTTGACCAAATACGATAAAAATGGTGTTGTGAAATGGGCCAAAGCATTAGTGGGAGCCGGAAATGATTATAGCAGTGATGTTGAAGTTTTTAAAGACAAAGATATTTTAATTGCAGGACATCTTGCAATCGGCCCTTTCACTGACGGACTCGGAACTTACAACTGTCCAGGGTCACTTACTTTTGTGGCCAGGTATGATACCCTTGGAAATATGACATGGTATAAACTGAGCGGAGGCACAGGGATCAATAATGCTCAGGGAGTCGCAACTGATACTTCGGGTAATTTATTTGTAGGTGGCTTTTTTGGAACGAACCTCGTAATGGATACTATTGTAACTACTGCTCCGGCAGTTAATGGGGACGATGCATATATAGCTAAAATGTTCCCCCCTTTGATACCTAATATCAGCAGCACCAATCCGGATATTTGTTTTGGTTCTAGTATTCAATATAATGTAACACAGCCCGGTTCACCTATTACATTTAATTGGAGTTTCCCCAGTGGTTCCCCTTCATCTTCAACATCAGCCAATCCTTTGGTGTCATACTCAACTCCCGGAATCTATAATGTTCAGTTAATTACATCAAACCATCATGAAAAAGATACTGTGTTTATGACAAGCTATGTTACTGTGAATTCTTTTCCGGTTGTAAGTCTTGGAGCAGATGCAGATGTCTGTAGCGGTCAGTCATTGTTGTTAAATGCTGGTCCCGGTTTGAGCACTTACTCTTGGAATGATGGCTCAACAAGTCAATCAATTTCGGCCTATACTTCCGGACTTTATTATGTGACCGGATCAAATGCCTGTGGCTCGGACAGTGATTCCATTTCCATAACTCAGCTCCCTGCACCTTTATTAAGCCTTGGTCCGGATTCATTGCTTTGTCCTGGGCAAACGGCATTGCTGGATGCCGGATCAGGAATGAGCTTCTACACATGGAACGGAGGACAAACTACACAGACTATAAGTATTTCTTCTGCAGGACTGTACGATGTTATTGTAACAGATACGAATGGCTGCAGCTCCGCAGATACGATTCAGTTGTTGAGTGCCGTTCAACCGTTTGTTAATATCGGAACTGACACAACTATCTGCGAAGGTCAAATGGTTCTGCTGAATGCAGCCGGAGGAATGAGCGCATATCTTTGGAACGATGCTTCTTCCGCACAATCATTAACTGCTACACTAAATGGAATTTATTATGTGGATGTAACAAATGCTTCCGGTTGTGTGGCTAGAGATTCGATGCAGCTTACCGTATTGCCAGCACCGTTACTGGATCTTGGAGCCGATACTTCAATATGCTCTGGAGTAACCCTCATTCTTAATGCTGGCACCGGGTCGACTTCCTATACCTGGAACGATGCTTCAGCTGGGCAAACACTGACAGTATTTTCAGCTGGGCAATATTATGTAAGTGTTTCGGATGGAAATGGTTGTACCTCTTCAGATACGTTACTTCTTTCAGTTAATTCACTGCCTGTTTTCGATATTGGAAATGATACTTCTATATGTTCGGGCCAAACGATTTCATTAAATGCAGGCTCCGGCCCGAGCAGTTACAACTGGAATACTGGTGCTATTACACAAGCAATTATCGTAAATAACTCAGGCGTATATTCTGTTGATATAATTGACAATAACGGATGCTCAGGTTCAGATACTGTTCAGGTTACAGTCAATACCCTACCTTATGTGGATCTTGGTACTGACACGATTTTCTGTCAGCCGGGAACAATTATGCTTGATGCAGGATCAGGGTTGTCAACATATTTTTGGAATGATGGCTCTACCGCCCAAACTTTATCAGCTGCGGTTACAGGACAGTATTACGTGAATGTGGCTGATATTAATGGTTGTAACAATTCAGATACAATAGATATTGTAGCAGATATTTGCTTAAGTATTGATGAGGATCTAGGCTCAATTATTACAATTTATCCTAATCCGGCAACTAACAAGGTTATCTTGGAAATGCATGAAATGCAACTCCTTGGACAGGCATACTTCAGACTTTATACTGTCTTAGGAACTGAAGCAATAGATCCCGTATTGATTGATAATCTGAAAACGGAGATTGACATAAGTGCATTGAAAAAAGGCATATACCTCTATCATCTTGAAAATTCTTTGATGCGGGTAACGGGCGTCTTAACGGTTCAATAATTTATGATCATAGTTCGGTTAACAGGAGGGTTAGGAAATCAAATGTTTCAATATGCGGCTGCCAAACAGCTTTCATTGCGCCATTCAACCTGCCTGAAAGCCGATCTTTCTGATTATGAAAAAAATGACCTTCGTAAATTTGAACTAAAATGTTTCCCATTGGTTTTGCCCACGGCGACTGATCATGAAATTCAAAAGTTTAAAAATTTCCAAAATAAAAAATGGTTCAACAGGTTTTTAACCTTTAAGAATCAATCATATTTAAGACAACCGAACTTTTTTTTTCGCTATTATCCAGAAATAGAAAAGGCAAATAAAGATTCCTATCTTGATGGATACTGGCAAAGTGAAAAATATTTCAGAGGGATTGACTCTGAAATTCGAAATGATTTTAAATTCTTACCATCAACAGACACTGTAAACATCGAGCTGGCTTTAAAAATTGCTGAATGCAATTCGGTTTCGGTACATATCAGAAGAGGTGATTATGTTTCAAATAATGTTACTTCAGAGTTTCATGGAACATGTAGCCCTGAATATTATTCTATTGCAATGCAGGCTGCTTCCTTGAAAATTTCGAACCCTGTGTTTTTCGTTTTTTCTGACGACCCCACTTGGGTTATGAATCAGAAATATATTTCAGGAAAAAATGTAGTTCTTGTAAATCACAACAAAGAAGATAAAAGTTTTGAAGATATGAGGCTGATGAGCCTTTGTAAAAATAATATTATTGCAAACAGCAGTTTTAGCTGGTGGGCAGCATGGTTAAATGAAAATCCGGGTAAACTCATTTTTGCGCCTGAAAAGTGGTTTAATCCCGAATCAAAATGGTTTAAACAGTATAATATTGATACATCCGAGATCCTTCCTTCCGAATGGATTAAGATTAATGATAAAAAATCCTGAACTTGAAAGAAGATAGCTATACTAATCTGTTTAATAAAACTTCCTCAATTGAATTCTATAACGATCGCTATACCGACGGTTATATGGAAGATTGGCCACAGAAAAAGAAGGATCGTATTATAAATATAATTCGTGCATTGAATTTACCTTCTCAAGGGCTTGCACTTGATTATGGATGTGGAAATGGTGTTTTTACAGATGTAATAAAAAAAGCTCTTCCGGAATGGGACGTATATGGCAGTGATATAAGCAAAATTGCTGTGGAAAATGCTCGCACGCGTTTTTTGCAATGTAAATTCTTTGTAGCAGATGATGTCTCTATGGAAAAAGTAAAATTTGATTTTATTTTTTCCCATCATGTACTCGAGCACGTTTATGATATCGATCAGAGCACCAAGGAAATAGCTGACATGGCTAAAAATCAGGCTGTGATCTTTCATGTTCTTCCATGTGGTAATGCAGGTAGTCTTGAACATGATTTATGCAGCAATCGAACAGATGGAATAAACAGTCAGATAAATAATCGCTTTTTTTATGAGGATCCAGGCCACCTTCGCAGATTAACTTCTGAAGAGCTTGCTAAGAAATATGAATTGTATGGGTTCTGGTTGGCCACTTCTTATTTTGCAAATCAATATTACGGAGCGCTTGACTGGATCACAAATTACGATGCTGATTTTATAAGGTATTTAACCGATACTTCAAAGGGGAAGGACCAAATAAAAAATAATCGGATTACTTCATTACGCAGGCAGTTAATGCTGTTGTATAAGGCTAAAAGCACAATGAAATTTTTTAAAGGAAAAGCCAATGTGCCCTTCCTGTCAAAACTTAAACTTTTAGGGGCGAATTGGGTAGCGGGATATTATCAGAAAAAAGTGGATTATGAATGGGAACACCAGTGTCATGATCCAAAGGGTAGTGAAATGTATATTTGTCTTCAAAGGAATTAAATAATGGCTATACCCCAGGTAACGATTGTAATGCCAGCTTACAATGCCGGTAAATACCTCAGGCAGTCCATCGAGAGTATTCTTAAGCAAACATTTACTGACTTTATCCTGTTGATTATTGACGATGGCTCTACTGATGATACCCAGATCATTGCTAATTCCATTAAAGATTCACGTATTGCTTTTGTGAAAAACGAAAGCAATATTGGTCTTGTTGCAACTTTAAACAAAGGAATTGATTTTACTGAAACGGAATTCATGGCGAGAATGGATGCTGATGATATTGCCTATCCAGGTCGACTCGAGTTTCAGTTGAATTACCTTATTCAAAATCCTGATATTGGTCTTTGTGGGACACGGTATGAAAAATTCGGGGATGAGTCAGGAGAGCCTTCTATGTTTTTGACACACGAAGAAATTACTGCCAACCTTCTTTTTTCTAATGGCATATGTCATCCATCCGTTGTGATACGAACTTCAATCCTCAAAGAAAACAATCTCCGCTTCGGGGTTGATTTTGACTATGATGATGGTTTTGGTCATAAACTACTCGAGTTAGAAGATTATGCTTTGTGGCATAAAATGAAATCATTCACCCGGTTTGTGAACCTCGACCGTGTCTTACTCAAATACAGGCGTGAGGGGCAAAATTTGTCATCTAAAAACACAGAAGAAATACTAAAACGGAAAACGCGTTTTAACGAATATTGGTTAAAAGAGCTCGGTATTACACCAGATGAAAAAATATTGAAGTTGCATACCAGTTTCAACAACATTGAATCTCCTACGGATATAGAGTTGCTGAAAAAGCATTATGACTTAATAATTTTAAACAACAGAACAGCAGGAATTTATCAGGAATTAGCACTTACTAAAGCCATTGATCGTCAATGGCAACATCTTTTTTTTGTAATTGTTGCCAAAGGAGAAGATTATGTGCGGTGTTATTTTCTGAATTCAAACTCTGTGAAGTTAGCACAGCGGTATATTGCTTTAAAAGCCAAGGTTAGGAAGGTCATTAAAAAGAAATAGAGCTGCATGAGAGATACACTGGTATTATTCACAAAAAGTTTCCCTTTTAATAATGACGAAACATTTCTGCTTCCGGAGTTGGAAGTCCACTATAAAGAATTTAAGCGGGTTTTTATTGTTCCACACAACACAGGGGATAAGATTATACAACATAAATTACCTGAACATGTGACAGTGCTGATGTATGAATCATTATCTTCAAATGGCAGGCTAAGGTCATTATTTCTTTTTTTGTTTTTTGCATTGCCTTTAGAATTGTTGGGAAATTTTAATTTCAAAGGCATCTTCAAAAAATTAAGATTTAATTTTGGTTTTTTCAGACAATCATATTTGCGCTCGGAACAGATAAAAAAATGGCTTGTTCAGCATAATATTGCCATTGAGTCATCTTGTTTTTATTCCTATTGGCTGAATGAAAATGCATTAAGTCTTGCGTTGGTTAAAAGAGATTATCCAAGTATGTATTCTGTAGGACGCGGTCATGGTTACGATGTTTTTCCTTCGCAGGCAAAATATGGTTATAACAGGTTTCAGGCAATTATAATAAAAAGACTTAGCCTTGTGATTAGCGTTTCTGAAACAGGGGCCGCCTATCTTTGTGGGAAATATCCGGACTCTTCGGAAAAGATCATATGTTCTTATCTGGGCACTCCTGATCCTTCTGTATTAAACGTATCGGATCCTGAAAAGATTACTATTGTAAGTTGCGCACATATAAGACAGATAAAGGCGCTTCATAGAATTCCATTGGTATTGGCATCTACTGGTAGAAAATGCAAGTGGATTC
>JALYRR010000103.1 GCA_030855265.1 Bacteroidota bacterium
GATAACATCAGCGCAAACTGCAGTAAACAAACGATCACATATACAATGATCTTTCCGTTAATGAGCAATAAATACGAACTTGGCATCGTATGAAGACGAAAAACACTTCCTTCATTTTTTTCTTTCATAATACTACCCGACAGCGGCATCACAATAAAAAACATTGCAAAAATGGCCCATGCAGGCACGTTGTGCTGAACGGCATTCGGTACAATCTCTCCGATCTGTTCCGAAGCATACACTTCTTTATACGTAATGATCTGAGTCTGCTCAAAAGCATTGTTCGTCTGACCTGATTTATCCGGAATGATCTCCGCGATCTCTGCAGAAAAAGTCTGGAACATAATCTTCGTTTTTATACCGGAAATGAATTCACGAAGGCTGCTGACGATGGAAGAAATAAAAGATTTTTTGGTGATTGGATCAATGAAGATGACAATATGAACAGAGTCCGGAAGAACACTTTTTTTTTCAAGTGAATCACCTCCCAGTGTTTGTTCAACGAGTTGTTTTACATTTGCGCGAATGGCTTCGGTAGCTCCTTTTGGAATGATAATCCCGACAAGAAACTCCCCTTCTGATACTGCTTTCCTGGCGGACTCTTCTGTTGCCTTCTTTCCATCCACCAGATCATGAAACGCACAAAGAGATGTATTTTTCAAACCTTTCTCAATGGCAAGTCCAAGAGAATCCTGATCATTATCTACAAAGACCACGGGAATGCCGCTTTCGTTCAGGGTTTTAAAAGCAGAGTCCTGAATGAGGGTCATAACGAATATTAAAATCATTGGCATAATGAACAACACGGAAAGTCCCACTCTGTCCCTTAAAAGGATGAGCATTTCTTTTTTTACAGCTGCTGTTAATTTGATCATTTAAAGTCGCTTTAATCTTTTACTTACAAACTATCAAATTTCAGATTTGAAATTTCACAATTTTAATCCCTGAGCTTCCTGTTGGTCAGATTAAGAAAAACATCCTCCAGGCTTTTGCTTCCTTCATTCCCTGCAATCAACTCGTCAGGAGTTCCTTCAATAATAATTCTTCCGTAATCGATAATGGCAACCCGGGTGCAAAAATGCTGAGCTTCTTCCATATGATGCGAAGTATAAATAATAGTAGTTCCTGTTTTATTCAATTCCAGCAAATGAGTGATAATTACATTGCGCGACTGAACATCTACTCCCACCGTTGGCTCATCAAGAAACAAAACTTTTGGATCGTGTAAAATTCCGGCAATCAGATTAACTCTTCGTTTCATTCCACCTGAATAAGTGGAAACACGTCTGTTAGCAGCATCAGCAAGACCGAAATGATTCAGCCATGTATCAATTTTCGTTTTTAGGGACAAACCACTCAGGCCATACATGCTTCCGTAAAACTGAAGATTTTCCTTAGCAGTAAGCGTTGGATAGAGGGCAATATCCTGAGGCACCACACCTATGATGCGTTTTATCTGATCCAAGCCATCTTTAATATTGACTCCGTCGATGATCACAGAACCGGCCCCGGGAGGGAATAATCCGCATAAAATTGAGATAGTTGTTGTTTTACCTGCTCCGTTGGGCCCAAGCAAACCGAAGATCTCCCCTTTTTGAATCCTGAAAGAAACATCCTTAACGGCAGCTTCCGAAGAACCTTTAAAGAACTTCTCCAGATGTTGGATCTCTACAATGGGGTTATTGCTCACAGGGCAACAAATTTAGCAAAATATACTCCAATCCAACCTCAGTAAAAGATCATAAAAATCCTTACTAAATTAGCCCTGAGTGGAATGCTGTGCTGAAATATTCTCTACATTTACCCTTCTGATAAAACCTTTTATTTTAATTTTTGTTTGCAGAAGGAACGAAGGCTAAAAACGAATAAAGAATGACGACTGAAAAAACAGATGTGTTGGTGATTGGTGCTGGTCCGGCAGGATGTATAGCTGCCTCTATAGTACACAAGAACGGATTAAAAGTTCATGTAGTGGAGAAAATGAAATTCCCCCGCTTCGTGATCGGGGAAAGCCTGTTGCCCAGAGTGATGGATCACCTTGACGAAACAGGATTGCTGGAAGATGTAAAGGCAGGAGGGTTTCAGGAGAAGTTCGGAGCGAAATTCGTGATGGAAGATAAAGTATGCGATTTTAATTTTGCAGATCAATTCACAAAAGGATGGACATGGACCTATCAAGTTCCACGTTCTGAATTCGATCATATATTAGCGAAGGGGGTTGCAAAAAAAGGCGTCCCTGTTGAATTTGAATCTACCGTTACTTCCATTCAGTTCAACGATGATGAATCTTCCATTACCACAGTTGAAGATTCAAATGGCAATAAAAAATTGATTGAAGCAAGATATATAATTGACGCTTCCGGCTATGGTCGGGTGATTCCGAATATGCTTGGATTAAATAAACAATCCAGTTTCGACCCGCGCAAAACACATTTCACACATTTTAAAGATCCGAATCGTCCTGAAGGTGTTGAAGGAAACAGGATTACTGTTGTTGTACACCGCCAGCAGATCTGGATCTGGATCATTCCTTTTTCAAATGGGAATACATCAGTTGGGTTTGTCGGTGATCCCGAATTTTTCCAGGATTATCCTGAAGGTCCTGAGGAGCGCATGAGAGCTATTGTTGCGGATTGCGATTTTCTTCGTGAACGTTTTAAAGATCAGGAAATGGTATTAGCTCCAAGAACGATCGAAGGTTACGCCATCACATCAACTAAATTTTTCGGAACAGGTTTCGTAACCGCGGGCAATGCTACAGAATTCCTCGATCCTGTTTTTTCATCCGGAGTTACCTTTGCTATGGAGTCGGGTTCTACCGCAGCAAAGATCGTAAGCAGGAAATTAAAAGGCGAAACAGTCGACTTCCAAACAGAATATGTGGACCACATGATGCAGGGAATAAACACCTTCCGCACCTATGTGGCCAGCTGGTACAATGGAGATCTTCACCAGATCTTCTTTTCCAAGAATCAGGATCCCGGCATAAAACGTCAGATCTGTTCAGTGCTTGCAGGATATGTTTGGGATCTTGAAAATCCCTTTGTAAAAAAGCATGCACGTGCCGTAAAAGCGCTGGCTACCATTATACGAATGCAGAAGGCTTCGGCAAATGATCAGAAATAAGAATTGAAAAAGTTCAAACATTAAGGAGGTGCCGCAAGTACCTCCTTGTAATTTTATAAAAGGATTCCATTTTGAAAATTAATATCATAGGAGGCGGAGTGTCAGGTATGACTGCCGGGATCTATTTGCAGATGAACGGGTTTGAAACCCACATCTTCGAAAAGCATTCCATTCCCGGAGGCCTTTGCACCAGCTGGAAGAAAGGTGATTACACCTTCGACAGTTGTGCCCACTGGATACTAGGATCAGATAAAGGCAGCTCCTTTTACAAGATCTGGTCGGAGATCCTCGACATGAAAAACATCAATTTTCACAATCATGATATCAGAGTGGAAGTTGGAACAAAAGTTCATGCGAATAAATATGGCGAAAAGAATTTCAAACTGTATACCAATCTCAATCAATTGCAGGAGTACATGTGTGACCTTGCTCCCGAAGATGAATCGGCCATAAAAGCTTTTATCAAACCAATGCGTATTATGCAGAAGTTTGACCTGCCTCCTATCATGGATGATCTGCCCTTCATTCAATCAACCATTCGTGGAATAAAAATGATGCGTTATTTAGAGTTCGTTTACTGGTTCCTTAAACTTAAAAACGAAACTAATTTTACCTATGCCAGGCGATTCAAAAATCCTTTCCTGCGGGAGAGTTTTGAATTATTATACGATGGTGATGAAGTAAATATGATGATCCTCACCATGCCGCTTTCTGTTTTTGATGCAAAGAGCGCGGGCTACCCTATTGGCGGATCCATGGAATTTGCAAAGAAAATTGAGCAAACCTATCTTTCTCTCGGAGGCACCATGCATTATAAAACACCGGTTAAAAAGATCCTTACGGAGAATGGTGAAGCAAAAGGCCTTCTTGTACGGAATGATGTTGTTCACTATTCTGACTTAACCATTTCAGCTGCTGATTGGAATTTTACCGTATTCGAAGCGCTGGAAGGTGAATTCAGCGATCAGAAAATGTTGGATCTTCGTGATCTTAAAAAGCTGGAGGTGTTCTACTCTGTAATGCAGTTTTCATTTGGTATCAGCAAAGACTTATCTGACTTCCCGCACTTTTCAAGAATCCCGCTGGAGGAGGACCTTGTTTCGCCGGATGGGACGAGCTACCATCGTTTCGAAGTTCATATTTATAATTACGACAACACCCTTGCTCCGGCAGGTAAGACATCTGTCACCGTGAGCTTTTACACAAAAGAACGTGAATTCTGGATCGATGCACGGAAAAATGACCGTCCTAAATACCGGAAAGCGAAGGAGGATTTTACTAAAAAAATAATCGATTTGCTGGACAAACGACTCGGCGGTATAAAGGATCATATCGAGGTAATTGATATTGCAACACCTGCAACTTTTCAACGATATACAAATAACTGGAAAGGAAGCACCCAGGGATGGCTGCCGGGGAAAAACCTCCTGGCACCTTCACCGGTTGGATTTAAATTACCCGGATTGAGCAAGTTTTATTATTCAAGCCACTGGAACCAGCCGGGGGGCGGATTGCCCATTGCAATTAAAACCGGAAGGGATGTAGCCAAACTTATCTGCAAAGAATATAAGAAGCCATTTGTTGTAATTAAAAGACAGCCTTCTGAAAATTAATCAGATTTTTATTATAGTTTAGATATTAATTATTCAAAACCAAAACCTGATACTATGAAATCATTTCTTATTCAACTCTTATTATCCGTTTTCATTTTACCTGTCATGGCACAAACGTTTACCGTTGACAAGGGAAAAGAATTTACTCCTCCGGATGCATCAAAATGGGGAGGATTTGCAGGCGAAAATACTGATAGTTTTTTTCTTTTAAGAGTTCGTACAAAAGGAAGAGGAACACGATATTTCGTGGAAGGGATCAGTAAAACTACAAAAGATAAAAAATTTGAAACCGAATTACCACTTGAAGAAGAGGCTGGAGTTGCACTGGATCCGGTAAATCTGGACATGCGTGTAATGTGTTCAAATGAGAAGGTATATGTCTTTTTCAAAGGCTTTGTGAAAGAAGAGAAAATCACAAAGTATTTTGTAAAAACTCTTCATGCAGATGGAAAGCCGGGTTCACTAAAGGAAATTGTGAGTGGCGATAGTAAACTGGATATTAATTTTTACCAGAGTCCTGATAAAACCAAGATCCTTTCCATACAGACAAAGGAATGGGAAAGTAACCGTCAGGTAGTACTTGCAACTATGTACAATGCATCTGACTTCAGCATTCTCTGGAACAAACCAATGCCAGATGAATATAAATCATCACCTATTCAGACATTTTATTATCATGTGGATAACAAAGGCGGAGTCTACTTCATGATGAACTACATTGAGCAGGAAGAACCAAGGATCATCGGAAAAGGAATGGGATTTTATGCAGGAAAAGATAAAGCGAAGTTGCTGGTATTCCCTAATAAAAGCGATTTTACAATTGACAATGCGATCGGAAGAATTGCGGAAGACGGACGTTTTATTTATTCGGGTCTTTATAAGCACACTCCGAAAACAGATGAAGAAAAGTTGAAGTCTCTCAGCAGAAAAGAACAGGCCAAATACAAGAAAGAAATTGCGGATCAGAAAACAGTCGGTATTTTCTCCTATGTTGCTGACCTTTCAACTTCCACTGTAGTGAGCAACAACCAAGCATTTCCGCCGGAAGTCTCATCGAAACTGGATTATGCAGGCGGCCTGTTAACTGCCGGAGCTGCTAATAAATATTACACCGCTTCCAAACTGGTGGAAATGGACGGTAGCTTTTACCTTATTGAAAATCATAATTACACGATTTCAGGTGAAGGTGTTGCGCACTACGAAAGAGAATTCATTATAACCAAAATTAATAAAGCCGGTTCGATTTCCTGGACAAAAATTTTCCCGAAATACACAGTGAATAATCTGAATACATTTAACCTGATGGTTCACAACAGCAAACTCTACCTCTTTTATCTTGAGCATCCAAAAAATCTGGAAAAATCGATTGAGAACTATGATCCGGTTAGATATGCTGACATAAAAAATTACAATGGGTCTGTCGTAGTATCCCTCGAGATTGATGATGATGGAAGCGCGGTCCGCAAGCAGATCTTTGAAAACAAAGGCTGGTGCTATGATCCTCAGCCTTTCAACATTCTTCTGGAGAAAGATAACTCACTCCTGTTCAGAATGATCAACAGGGATGAAGAACGATTTGACGTTCTAAAAGTGCAATAATCCACCTATTACTATAATATTCAAAGAAAGAGCAGATTCCCTGCTCTTTCTTTTTTTTAAAGAAGTAAATAAGCATATCTTAGTTTCTGAATTCAGAGAAGGTATTCTATAACGAATCCGGCTCAGACAGATTCAATGAAAAATCTTTACTCCTCCACGCTGACAAAAAACAAGTATGATGCGATCATCATCGGATCAGGCATGGGCGGACTTACCACAGCAGCCTTCCTTGCAAAATCAGGTAAGAAAGTACTTGTTCTCGAAAAACATTATGTAGCAGGAGGATTCACACATACATTCAAACGCAAAAAATTTGAATGGGATGTTGGAGTTCATTATGTAGGCCAGGTCAATTTTAAAGATGGAATGGTGCGGAAGGCCTTTGATTATGTGACAGATAACAAGCTGAAGTGGACGAGCATGGGTGATGTGTATGACCAGGCCATCATAGAAGGAGACGTCTATAACTTTTTAGCAGGCAGAAAAGAACAGGTTGAACAAATGATCCGTTACTTTCCTGAAGAGGAAAAAGGCATAAGGGATTATTATGAACTGATCTCGAAAGTGGGTGGATTATCTCTCATGTTCTTTGCAGAAAAAACAATGCCTGTTTGGGTCAGTAAAACATTCGGGTATTTTTTACGCAATGGATTTTACAAATATTCGCAGCAAACAACCATTGAAGTCATCAGCAGTTTTACAAGCAATAAAAAACTAATCGCAGTGTTGTCTTCACAATGCGGAAATTATGGCTTACCTCCTGCTAAAAGCAGTTTCGCGATACACGCAACCATCATTGATCATTTCCTGGACGGAGGAAATTATCCCATCGGAGGGTCTTCCAGCATTTCCAAATGTGTTATGGACGTAATTGAAGCAAACGGTGGCACCATTGCGATTAAGGCCGCCGTTAAGAATATCGTTATTAATAAAAACAAAGCAGTGGGTGTTGAGATGGAGAACGGAGATATCATCTACGGCTCCAAAATCATCAGCAATACAGGCATCCACAATACGTATAATCAACTCATCAAAGAGAAAAAATGCTCGGAGGATGTTGAGGTCAATCAAATCGCCCCCTCTGTTTCTCATATTTGCCTGTACCTCGGATTAAACAGCAGTGATGCAGAATTAGGCATTCCCAAAAACAATATCTGGTTGTATAACAGTTATGAAATCGACAGGGATTATAATTTCCACCTTGAAAACAAAGGTAAAGCTCCTTCACTTGCCTACATTTCCTTCCCTTCTGCAAAAGATCCTTCCTGGCAGGAACATCATCCGGGAACCAGTACCATTCAAGTGATTGCATCCTGTCCGTATGAATGGGTAAAAGAATGGGAAGGCGAGAAATGGCAAAAAAGAGGAGACGCTTACGAAAAGTATAAAGCGCATCTCACAGATCAATTGCTCGAAAAACTTTACGAAGTACTTCCTCAGGTCAAAGGGAGAATTGAAATTGCAGAACTCTCCACTCCTCTTTCAACAAAACATTTCAGTAGTTATGCAAATGGAGAGATCTATGGATTGGAGCACAATACAAAACGGTTTAATCTGAAACAATTGCGGGCGACCACTTCTTACAAAAATTTATATCTGACAGGACAGGACATCGTTTGCGTTGGTGTAAGTTCGGCCATGTTTTCGGGAATCATAACATCGGTGGTAATTTTAAATCGTAACCTGTTATACCGAATCCACAAATATTACAAGCAGAATCAGAAGAAAGAAACTCTGAATTAAAAAGCAAGAAAGCCTATTCCAAAGTGAATATTGAAGAGTTGGGCTCCAAACAGCCTTTCATGGACTGGCTGAATGAACTGTTCCTGGAAGGTCCCATCCGAATATGCCCCACTGAACTCAAACATGAAATTATAAAGGGAATAAGGAGTTATCCCGAATCGTATTCCTGTATCTATGATCAGCATATCCTTAATGATTCTCTGCCTTCCGATTGTATAGCCAATCGCGACAGATTTATACGTGTATTTCTTATTACTTACAGGATATGATTCAGATGAATTATTCAGGTAAAACGCATCTCTGTCAAAAATTACCGTGGGCGAAAGAAGGACCAGTTCTACTTTTTTGTACTTCCCATGCGGAGCAAGATATCCCCTGTTAAAGAACTTAAAGCCAAGAGTAAAATTCAGCATTTGCAGTCCTATAGCCTTTTTATCCTTCGGTTTGTAATACATCGTCCCGTTATCATAATAAAAAGTTGTTGCATAGGTAAGGCCGGTCCTGCCGAACTGGGTTGAAAAACAAAGTGAAGTTCTGGGTTTGATTACAAAATCCAGATCAATGGAGTTCAAATAATTTATGCCGGGTTCACCTTCGCTACTGGAACGGGAAGGCCAAACATAAGATGGAGAAATGTAAGCGCTGTAAGACAGGCTTAATCGTTTACCCATATAGCCCGGAACCTGTGAAAACCCGACGAGCGAACAAATTAAAAATAACGATAAAAATAAATTTCTCATATCTAAAATGCAAGGAAGCCTATTCCGATTCTAACATTCATGAACTGGGATTTGAACACACGGTCCGAGGCGAAGACATGAACTTCAGAAGCTACGCCATTAAATGATGCAAGGTCTATCAGGACAGCTGTGCGAAAACCAAGATCAACAACGAATTTATCCGAAATGATCCTCTGGAAGCCCATCCCCCATCCGGCTCCAAAAGCATTAAACGAAATCATCCTGTTATCCGGTGGCTGATAGTCGCTGCCAAAGCCTGATTTGTGAGCAATTTCATCATAACGCACGATGCTTTTTCCATACAATGCTTCCCATTTCATATAAGGCCCAAGCGGAGCGATCATTTTCTTCCTGAAAGTTTTGAACCCACAAGAAATCAGAAGTGTACTTAATTTATCAGATGCCTTTATGAAATAAGAACCACTTATAGGGTTTGAGGCATAGTACCTCAGATTACTACGGTAATTTCCTACCGAAAAGCAAAGTGCGCGTCTTGAGTTCAGTACATAATTCAGTTCGATTGACTGAGTAAAATTAATTGCATTCAGTTTCCTACCTAGTGCTTTTCCGCTGGGCGCGTCGCGAAGAGCCGGAAAAAACATGGCTGAATATCCAATTGAAAACCTCTTTCCAAAATAACCGGGAACATGCTTTTGAGCAAATGTAAAACTGAAGGAAAAGATAAAGAAAATCAGTAAAGTCCTTTTCATTTTAGAATGCAAGGAAGCCTAGTCCAAGATGAAAATTAAACAATTGAGCAAAAAGAAATCGGCTTTTTGCATCACTCTGGAATTGGGAATCAATGCTGTTGGAGGAATAAGAACTTCCACCATCAAACAAACCTTCTCCCAAAAGTTCCAGGATCGGGAGCGGAGTGAATCCAAACCGGAAGCCGGTATCCAGTATCAGTTTATCAAAGAAGATCCGCTGACGCCCAAAAGTATATCCAATCGCAAAAGATTTGTATTTAAATTCTCTTGAAAAATTATATTTCTGATCAGTAACTGATACTCTGAAACCATCTTTTTCAGGTTCTACACTGCCCATGATCAAAACGAAATCAAGTTTTTTGTATTTACCGAGTGGAGCAATTTGTCCCCGTCCGAAAAATTTAAAGCCCAATGAAATATTGGTCATTCGCAAAGGTATTACCCGCTTGCTTTTAGGAAGATAATCATAAGATACGCCGGCATTAGAATAATCAGTGTCATAGGAAAGGCCGGTCTTTCCAAATTGTCCTGATAAGGTAAGTGCCGTCCGGGGTTTGATAACATAATCTGCATTTATACAATGAAGGAGGTTGATTCCGACCTCGTAATCCGGTCCGGAGTAGTAAGAAGGATTAAGGAATGTCGGCGAACCGTAAACGCTGTATCCAAGGCTGAATCTCTTCCCCATATAACCCGCTATCTGGGCGTTTGCCTGAATTCCCAGGAAGATTAAAACGATAAAAAGTAGTTTCTTCATTTTATCAGAATGCAAGGAATCCTATTCCCAGATGAAAATTAATGAGTTGATGCCTGAATACTCTCATTCTTGAGGCGCGCCTGTAATAATCCTCAATGGTATCTACAAAGTCATCGCCGGCAAGTATACTAATGGCATTGACGGTAGGAGCGTAGGCTATTCGTACTCCATAATCGATCACAAAGCGGTCATTGACCACCCGCTGCCGGCCCATGGTGTAAGCTATTGATACATTGGTGTATTTGTATTCTCCTTTTCCCAGGGTATACTGAGTTTCAGTATAAGGATAGCCACCTGAGTTATCTTCTTTCAAGAAGTTTTTGTGATCATATTTTACTTTTTCAAACATCATTAGGAGTTCAATCTTTTTGTATTTACCCATTGGAGCGATGAATCCTCTGGCAAAGGATTTTAATGATAGTCCGAAATTGAAAGATGTAAGTAAGGCCGGCTTTGAAAACTTACCTCCATAACGTGTTGATTCGGGATAAGGTCTTTCATTAGAGCTGATCAAAAACCCATCACGATTTCCTTTATCATAAGCTATTCCGGTACGCATATATTGGCCTGATAAACAGATCATGTTTCGCATACTGTAAGCATACTCCAGGTTCAGGCAATTCGTATTATTGATTGTTGGAGAAAATTCCGCCATTGAACCAGATGATATTGGGCCAGGGCCTTTTAGCCCAATCATAAAATAATTGCTGTAACTGATCACCATACGCTTTCCCATATACCCTGAAACCTGCGCCCCAGATGGAAAAGCAGTCACAAAAACAATTGCCAGGAATAAAAAAACACGCATCTTACTTAGGTTTTTTTGCGACATACATTAAAGAATTGTAAACGAAAGAACTGATCAGGTCTTGCGTATCCTTTGATTTAGTATACCTTGTTTCATATTTCATCACGGCCCCGGTTTCCATATCGAACACAATGAAGAAATAAGTATTGTGAGACCTTTTTCCTTTTTCATTATAAACACCTGACCAGGCCAGGTATTTTGTTCCGTATTTTTCGATAAGTGACTTAATCTCCTCTGTCCCTACTATTAATTCATCAGGATTGTCACCATGATTAAACCGTTCTGTCAGCCAGTCATTCATTATACTGTTCAGGTTATAACGATCAATATCAGAAACATTCATATTCCGGGTGTTGATCATTTCATATTGCAACTTCAGCCTATCTGCACATTTTTTCTGGATCTCACTAAGTTTCACCTGTTTGTCTTCGGATTCATAATAGTTGATCATTTCTTCACCACCTACCGTTGCAACCTTCATATAATACGGCTCCAAAAACAGCACTTTATCCAGGCCAAGAAAAGTGTATTTATTCTTGTTCTCTTTTGCGATTTGATCTTCAATCTTTTTGCGTTCCTTATAGCTAAGATTATCATCCTGTTCCTGAACTTTACGCGTAAGACCTTTGGCCGCTGTTGTAAACCGTTTTACAAACTCTTTGTCTTTCAACAGATCTACAAAAGCATATTTGATGAAATTCTCATCCGTTTCAATTTCTACTTTTTGCTGCTGCTTCTTGATCTTTGAATACTTGCTTTCTTCAATAGTCGTGTCAACATCAGCAAGCACTGTTTTGACAGTATCTTTAAATTTCAACTCGGCTTTCGAAGACTTCGAAAAATCACTCACATATAATTGATTGGCATTTACCAGTTCGGAAAAGAGACTATCAGTAAGCACTGACAGGACCACATCCTCCGGGTGTTTCTTATGTGCCTTAAAGGTATAAGACAACGCAATTGTATTCAGTTCCTTTGCATCGAGATTTTCCAGCATATAATACAAGCGTTGTGATGCACCTTCTATTTTATCATAGTCAGGAATTGAATACGTTTTTGAGGAAAGCTGAGCATTGTTGGCTGCACTGAAAACATATTTTGACTTATACCTCTCTGCTCCCGATTTACTGATTGCAATGTTATACAGTGCTTTTGAAACCGTTTTTTTAAGGAATACATTATCAGGATATTTTTCCAGAAGAATATATGCAGCATAAATGGCATTTACATAATCACGCTCGATCAGGTATCCTTTGCAGGCTTCAAAACGGGAAACTTCTCTTACTTTTTTAAATTCTTCTTCTGATACAATGTATTTTTTGCGGGAAGCCTCATCAGAAACTACCAGCTCTGGCTCAATAGCACCGCGTCTTTTGCGAATATTAGGATGCGTACTTTTGGTATCATCATAATCATCATTGGATTTGATCTCAGATGTTTTCTTCAAAAAAACCGTATCTGGAAGAATCAGGTAATCATCCTCAAAAAAGGATTTTTTAAACTCAACCAACTCAAAAGGAAGGTAGGAATACTGCAAAACATCAAAAGCTCCGTTCAGCGCTTTCACACTATATCCTGATTCTTTGATTCTTGCAAGACCATCCGCATCAGCTTCCGTTTCATTTTCCTTCGAGAACCGGTATTTTGCAAGATTTCTTGCTTCGAAAGAACCGCTTTCATAACTGCTTGTCCCTTTGTCGAGTTTGATATATTCAATATACTGATTCACGGAATGTTTTTTCAGAACGTGCGTGATCTCGTGTGAAAGGACA
>JALYRR010000277.1 GCA_030855265.1 Bacteroidota bacterium
AGACCGATGCTTATTCCGCTTACGATAGTTTTGATACAGAAAAGATAAAGCTGCTGCATTGCATGGCGCACGCACGGCGTATGTTCGAGAAGGCCTTGGACAATGACCAAGCGCGGGCGAATCATGCGTTGTTTAAAATACAAAGCCTTTATGCAATTGAGCGATACTTGCGCGAAAACAAAATAAGCGTCGATGAAAAATTAAAGCTTCGTCAGGAGGATGCTGTACCTATTCTTCAAGAAATGCACCTTTGGATGAAGGAAGAAATCATTAAAGTAACTCCTCAAAGCCTGATTGGGAAGGCGATTGCCTACTCATTATCCAGATGGGATAAGCTCTCTCTTTATGCAAGTGATGGCAGCCTTGAAATCGACAACAACCTAATCGAAAACTCGATCAGGCCAGTGGCAATTGGAAGAAAAAATTATTTGTTTGCCGGCTCACATGATGCTGCACAGCGCGCAGCCGTGATCTATTCTTTGCTTGGAACCTGCAAGAAAAATAATATTGAACCCTTTGAATGGCTGAAAAGCACCATCGCAAAAATTGCTGATCACAAAGCAAATAAGCTCATCGAATTACTTCCTGTTTAAATCCCTTGATATAAAATTTATTGTAAATTAGCTTATGCAGTTAAGCGGAGGGATACAAAGCAAATAAGCTCATCGAATTACTTCCTGTTTAAATCCCTTGATATAAAATTTATTGTAAATTAGCTTATGCAGTTAAGCGGAGGGATACACTTAATCAAAGGAATAAAAGAGATGAGCTTATATATTATTGAGCAAAACAAGCGAATCGAAAAATTAGAAAACAAATAAAATAAGCTAAGAAAATGCTAGCAAAAGCGAACTTGATTTTTCTATGCCAAATGTTTTTTTTGAATTATGTTTTGTGTGCAAAAAATAATTTTGCTCATACGAAATCCGACTCATTGAAGACACGTGATTTTTATTTAAAAGCTAAAGCGCGTGTTTTAAATTTAATACCAAATAAAAAAATCTATCACTATAATAAAGAAAAGAATGGGGCAGATGATATTTATTATGATTTAGATATATATCCACAATATTCTTTTAGCTATCCATTAGTTGAGTTGGTTGGAAATATATTAATAAAAAACAAGAAAGAAGTAGGAGTTAAGCATTACTTGTCCTTGAAATTTAGTTGTTACGATATTCAGCAAAAAAATGCTCAAAAGGGTATATATGAGGGTGGTATAGCGCAATATTTTTTTAATGGAGAGATTAATGAAAACAATAAGTTAAATTTCATATCTCAGGGAGTTGGTTATTTGTTCCACAAAAATCTGTCAAAAAAAATTGTGTTAGAATTAAGCCCTTTCATTCAATTTAATTGGAATTTTTCAAGTACGTATAATCATTTGGAAAAAAATAACTTGTATAATACAAGCATAAATTATTATCGAAAGACTTCTAATAAATTAAATAAAAATAGCTATTACACTTCTCTAAATTTTGCTGCTGAAATTAATTGTAAAATAAAAAAAATGTCTGTTGGTCTCTTTGCAAGTTCATCTTTATCGGATTATTACATTTTTAAAAAAGCTGTTTCTTTAAATAATCTAAGTTTTTTACGATATTATAACACAATAGAATTGGGAGTAAGTATTAACTTACTTTATATATAATTGAACAAAACAAACGGATTGAAAAGTTAGAGGAGCAACTTACGCAGAAAAAGTAGGATATTAGTACGTTTAAAAACGAAAAATAAATATGTCAAATGAAGACTTCAAACAGAAAAATAATGCAATTCAATGGAAATGTTTTTATTTTACTTTTTATCTTTTCAGCGTGCGGATGTTCAAGAGATATTGGGTTGATTGGAATTGACAATCTGCTGTCTTTTCAGTTACAGACTTTCAATACAAGCGGGGCAGAAACAAATACGTTTTCACAAGGAAGTGATATAGAGTTTGAAATTGTTATGACTAACATTACTAATAGTCCGGTTTCTTTTTATGGTGGGCTGAAGTGTGCTGAAATGAAATTCCAGGTCTTTCGGAATGATACATTAATTGGACATCCACATCTGAATGTTTTGAGTTGCCCTGAAAACCTAAAGTTAGAATATATTCAAGCAGGCGAACAAAAAAAGACGCGTATAAATTGGTTTAATAATGCATTGAATCAGCCTTTACTTGTTGGTAATTACGTTGTCGTTTTTTCAACAGAAATTGCAATAAGTGAACCCAAAAATTGGGTACAAAAAGAGTTCCGACTAAATTTTTCAGTTCAATAGAATTATCTCAGTTTCCGTTTTCCTTATTTGCATGTTTACAAGAGTTAAAGCTCCTCCTTTTATGTTTTTTTCCTGGATCATGTCCATTGCACCAACCATTCCTTCAATCATATTACGGATTCTGAAGGCACAATCAATGTTGTTAGGCTCTCCCGCAAAGTGATTGATAACAGCATATGCAAGCATACATCATAATCCTATTTATTCAGCTTCTTTTTGCCCCCATTGATCAAAGCAACGTAATGATAGCTTTGATAAGAGTAATTTCCTCATGATTTTTTCTATTGATTAATAATATCACTGTTTTATTTTAACCTGCAGAGTGCTTCTTTTTCCGCTCAATTCAATCAAATTCCGTAAATTCGCCTTCCTAAATAAAACAAAAATACCATGTTCGATAGTTTAAGTGAAAAGTTGGAAAGAGCCTTTAAAACATTAAAAGGCCAGGGGAAAATTACGGAGATAAATGTTTCTGAAACCATAAAGGAGATCCGTAAAGCATTACTGGATGCCGATGTTAACTATAAAGTAGCCAAGCAATTTACCGACACTGTAAAGGAAAAAGCGATGGGCCAGAATGTTCTGACCTCCATTTCTCCGGGTCAGTTGATGACCAAGATCACCCATGATGAGTTAACCGCATTAATGGGTGGTGCTTCTGAAGACATTAAGCTAACGGGCAATCCAACAGTCATATTAATGAGTGGTTTACAGGGATCGGGTAAAACCACTTTTTCCGGAAAGCTCGCAAATCATTTAAAGAACAAGCGCGGTAAGAAACCTCTTCTTGTGGCTTGTGATATTTATCGTCCTGCCGCAATTGACCAGTTGCATGTATTGGGTGAGCAGATCGGAGTGAGTGTATTTTCCGATCGTGAAAACAAAGATGCTGTTTCGATCGCTAAAAAAGGAATTCAGTTCGCGAAGGAGAATGGAAATTCGGTTGTCATAATCGATACGGCCGGCCGCCTCGCTATTGATGAACAAATGATGAATGAGATCGCTGCCGTAAAAGCAGCGGTAAATCCGGATGAGATCCTTTTTGTGGTGGATGCCATGACAGGGCAGGATGCTGTAAATACTGCCAAGGCCTTTAATGAAAAGCTTGATTTTAACGGGGTTGTATTAACGAAGCTGGATGGTGATACCCGCGGTGGTGCTGCTTTGTCCATTCTTTCTGTTGTAAGTAAACCGATAAAATTTGTTGGTACCGGCGAGAAAATGGATGCCATTGATGTGTTCCATCCGAGCAGGATGGCTGACAGGATCCTTGGAATGGGGGATGTGGTCACCCTTGTTGAACGTGCACAGGAACAATACGATGAAGAAGAAGCAAAGAAGCTTCAGAAAAAAATAGCTAAGAATCAGTTCAGTTTCAATGACTTTTTATCCCAGCTTCAGCAGATCAAGAAAATGGGAAATATCAAGGATCTGGTTGGAATGATTCCCGGAGTTGGTAAAGCTTTGAAAGGTGTTGATATTGATGAGAATGCATTCAAAAGTATCGAAGCAATCATTTCATCGATGACACCTGCAGAGAGGGAAAACCCTGAATTGCTGAATGGAAAAAGAAAAGACCGCATCGCTAAAGGAAGCGGTACCAATGTTCAGGAAGTGAACAGGC
>JALYRR010000278.1 GCA_030855265.1 Bacteroidota bacterium
GAGTTGATCTTGTTTTACATGCATTGGAAACAGCCTGGGGTGGTGAGATTTTTGTTCCTAAAATTCCTTCTTATAAAATTACCGATGTAGCTACGGCCATCGGGCCTGATTGCAAACAGGAAGTTGTTGGGATTCGCCCGGGTGAAAAAGTGCATGAAGAAATGATCACATCATCGGATTCGTTCAGCACTTATGATTTAGGAAAATATTATGCGATCCTTCCACAGGTTCCCAATTTCAATTTAAAAGAATACATCAGTCATTTCAAAGCAAAGCCTGTTGAACAAGGCTTTCAATACAACTCCGGTGAAAACAAAGAATGGATCAATGTGGATGATATCCGAAAACTGATCATTGAACATGTGGATCCTACTTTTACTGTTTAAATTTTGAAAGCTGAAACTCCACCATTAAAGGCGATTCCTTACGGAAGGCAAACCATCACGGATGCTGACATTGAAGCTGTCGTTTCAATTTTGCGTTCTGATTTTCTAACGCAAGGACCTTCAATTGCTGAATTTGAAAAACAGTTTGCTGCTTATACGGGAGCAAAATATGCAGTTGCACTTTCCAATGGAACCGCCGCGCTGCACCTGTGCGCAATGGCTCTTGACGTAAATTCAGCTACGCGCGTAATCACCACCCCTATCACCTTTGCTGCATCCGCCAATTGTATCCGCTATTGCGGAGGAGAAGTTTTTTTTGCTGATATAGATCCGGATACTTTTCTTCTTGATATTAAAAAAGTGAGAACCCTACTTGAAAAACATCCGAAAGGATATTTCTCAGGCATCATCCCTGTTGATTTTGCAGGCAATGCAGTTAACCTTGAAGAATACAGAAAACTGGCCGATGAGTTTGGCTGCTGGATCATTGAAGATGCCTGTCATGCACCGGGAGGATATTTTAAAGACAGCAAGGGAACGAATCAATCCTGCGGCAATGGAAATTTCGCTGATCTGGCAATATTTTCATTTCACCCTGTAAAGCACATTGCAACAGGCGAAGGCGGGATGATCACTACAAACGATAAAACACTTTATGATAAGCTCATGCTTCTACGGACACATGGCATCACCAAGGATTCATCAAAATATAAAAACGCTCCGGATGAAGTCGCGCAAGGCGGATGGTATTATGAAATGCAGGAACTGGGTTACAATTACCGCTTAACGGATTTTCAGGCTGCTTTAGGCATTTCGCAACTATCACGCGCAAATGAAAATCTGGAACGGAGAAGGCAACTAGCAAGACAATATGATGAAGCATTCAAAAGCTCTGACATCGTTCGTCCGGCATCTGCTGAAGGAAATGCGTATCATCTTTACGTTATCCAAACGAAGCGGAGGCTTGAATTATATGAACACTTAAGAGCAAATCAGATATTTGCACAAGTTCATTATGTTCCTGTTCACCTGATGCCATACTACAAAGATCTTGGTCATAAAAAAGGTGATTATCCGATAGCTGAAGCATACTATGAGAACTGCCTCAGCATTCCGATGTTTCATTCCCTCAGCGATGAAGAACAACAATTCGTGATCAAAACCATTTTAAATTTCAATTAATGAAAACGGAACAAATAGATTTCTGGAAAAGCGATTTCGGAAAAGAGTATACCGACAGAAATTCCCATTCAGAAAAGGAATGGGATGAATTTTACATCAACACCTGGGGAAAAACAAAGATTGAAATGAATTCCGCGTTCCTTGGTCATTTACCTAAAGAAAGCAGAATTCTCGAAGTTGGATGCAATACGGGCATGCAGCTAAATGGATTGCAAAGAATGAGCTTTGAGAACATCTATGGTGTAGAGCTTCAACCTTATGCTGCAGAAGAAGCCAAAAAATATACGAAAGGAATCAACATCGTTTGTGGCTCCGGATTCGATCTTCCATTCAAAGACAGCTTTTTTGATGTGGTTTGCACCAACGGTGTATTGATCCATATTTCTCCCACGGATCTTCCAAAGATCATGGCTGAAATGTACCGCTGCAGTAAAAAATATATTTGGGGTTTTGAATATTATGCTGAGAATGTAACGGAGATAAATTACCGCGGACACAGCAATTACCTCTGGAAAGCTGATTACGCAGCCTTATTCATAAAACAGTTTCCTGATCTTAAGCTGGTAAAAAAAGAGATGTTCCCTTATGTGGGAAACCCCTCCAATGTGGATTATATGTATCTTCTTGAAAAACAGTAAGCAATGAAAGCAGTATCCGTCAATGAATACCTTAGTTCATCCAATCCCTGGAGCAGCCGTTTATTGGGCCTCTCCGACTTTCAAAAAAAGCGGGATGTTCAGCAGGTTGAGAACGAATACAATCTTGATAAGTACGCCAGGCTTCTGAAATCAGAACTAAAGAATGCAGAAGAATATAAACAACTGGAGTTTGAACAAGCCGGACTTCATCCTGTAACGGGAGAAATGTTGATCTCGTTTGGTGATGAAATTTTCAAAACCACAGTTGCCAATGCAAGGAACATCTATTATGGTCTTATAAAAACGACTCTTGATAAATACCGTTCAAAGAATGTGTGTGAACTCGGATGCGGTTATGGATATAATCTTTCTTATATCGGCGAAGGAGCATATGGAGGAGAATATTCCAAAAATGCAGTGACACTGGGCAAAAAGATCGGACTTGACGTAGTTGAATTTAACTATTACCAACCCGCGGATTATAATTTCATCCGCCCTGAAACAACCGTATTTACTACTCATAGCATAGAACAGATCCCTGATGCAACAGTCATTATAAAAAGCCTCGAGGAACAAAAAAGCAAGATCAAGTATGTTGTTCATTTTGAACCAACAGTAATTCCGGGGCGTACATCCTTGCTCGGACTTTTGCGAAATAAATACATGGAGTTGAATGACTACAACAGAAATCTGATCGACATTCTTAAAAATCATCCTGGAATTGAGATCCTGGAATTACAAACGGATTCATTCGGATTGGTTCCATTGAACACTACGAACCTGATCGTATGGAAATTTAAGAACGAACGTGTCTGAGATCCATCCACATATCGGAATCATCACACAGGCCCGTATGACAAGCACCCGCCTGCCGGGGAAGATTTTTAAAAAGATCGGGAGTAAATCACTTTTATCCTATCATACAGAGCGACTTGCCAAAACAGGTTTTGATATTTCAATAGCCACCACCACGAATCAAACAGATGACTGCGTCTGTGAATTTGCAGAAGAAAACAAAATAAATTTTCATCGCGGAAGTGAAAACAATGTATTGAGCCGTTTTTATGAAACTGCCATTAAATTCAACTATGATGTAATTGTGAGGGTTACTTCTGATTGTCCGCTGATTGACCCTCACCTGATCAGGAACAGCGTTGAAAAATACCTGAAGCTAAATAACCAAAGGCTATACATGAGCAATGGTTTAGAGAGGACATTTGCGAGAGGATTTGATTTTGAAATATTCAGTTTTCAATTACTCAAAGAGGCTTATGAAAATGCGAAAGAAGAAAGCGACCTGGAACATGTTACTCCGTATATCTGGAAGAACCGCTCGGGACAGGTGGAAACATATTCTGTAAAACAAGAGCCGAATAACAGTGACATGAGAATTACAGTGGATACGAAGGAAGATCTTGAGCTGATCAATGAACTCATCGTCAGGTACAATGCAGAAAACTTGTCTTACAATGAGATTGAAAATCTATTAAGATCTCATCCGGAACTGATGCAGATCAACTCACATATTGAACAAAAAAAAGTATAAGATGGCAAATCTGATTATTGACAAGAAAAAATTTGAACAGGAAGGATACCTTGTTGTGAAAAATGTTTTCAGCCCTGCAGAGATTGAACAGATGCGCGAGGAAGCCTATTCTCAGTATGAGATAGAT
>JALYRR010000279.1 GCA_030855265.1 Bacteroidota bacterium
ATTCCACAGCAGAAACAAAAGATAGTTCCGACCCTTCAGGATTTTGTGCAGGTGAAAAATCAAGCTATCAGCTCCTTTTTAAGTATAACAAAAAAGAGATCGATGATCAGAATCAGGATTATTCAGCTTTTATTGAGCAGTTGAGTAAATGCATGAAAGCTAATCCGGATGTAATAATTTCAATTGAATCAAGCGCTTCCACAGTCCCTACTTCCACTTTTAAAAGCAATAATCAGCTGGCAGAATTAAGAGCCTGGTCTGCTGAGAAAAAAATAAGGAATTCACTGGTAAAAAATGGCCTTAAGAAAAATCAGATAAAATTTGCCACACCGATTACGCTCGTTCAGGGTCCGGAATATAAAAAGGATGCAGTTGAACAAGCGTCGGTTTATGAGCAATTCCAGTACATCAAAATTAAAACAAGTATTAAAAAATAATTGTATATTTAACCTATCAATAAAAAAGCAGGACAACCATCCTGCTTTTGTTTGTTTTATATGAAAAAGATTGCCTTAATTATTTTTCTTCTTTATTCTGCCTTTGTTTTTTCGCAAGGAAGTAAGAGTGATTATCGTGAAAATTTTGCTCAGGGAGATTTACTTATTTTGGAACAAAATTACTCTCTTGCGTTAAAACATTTTCAGGATGCCTACCGAATTGATTCCCTGAATTCAAATATCAATTACAAAATCGGGTTTTGTTATCTTCAATCTGCTTCAGATAAGATCAAAGCCCTTCCCTATCTCGAAAAAGCCGTTCAAAGCACCAGTCACCGCTATCTTGATATGGAGCCAAGAGAAAAGAATGCGCCGGATAATGCTTATTATCTTTTAGGAATTGCATACCGCTTAGCGTATAAATTCAATGAATCGAATGTGTATTTAAATAAGTTTAAAGATATAATCGGTAACAGGAACAAAGATCTAACTGCTGATCTCGAAAGACAGATAGAAACAAACTTTAATGCCATTGAGCTTACCAGGGACACTGCCGCAGTCACTATTGTTTCTATGGGTGACAGTATCAACAGTTCATTCCCTGAATACAGTCCGGTAATTTCAGCCGACGAATCAACTCTGATCTTTACCTCCAGAAGGCCTGGCAGTACCGGAGGAGACAAAACCGACAGCGATCAATTCTATGAGGATATTTATTATGCTCAAAAAATAAAAGGTGTATGGAGTTCTCCGAAACCAATTGGTACTTCCATCAACACATATGGAAATGAAGCAACAATCAGCCTTTCCGCGGATGGTCAACAATTATATGTTTACAGAGATGTGAATGGAGGCGATATTTATTACAGCACACTCGAAGGTGAAACATGGACAGGTCTCACATCAGTTGGAAATACGATCAATGGACCATCGTGGGAAACACATGCATCTGTTACCGTTGATGGGAATACTATTTATTTCGTGAGTGACAGAAAAGAAGGAAGCCTTGGCGGAAGAGATATATGGAGATGTGTAAGGCTTCCCAATGGACAATGGAGTCTTCCACTGAACCTGGGCCCTTCTGTAAACACCGCACATGATGAAGATTCACCATTCATTCACCCCGATGGCGTTTCGTTGTTCTTCAGTTCAAAAGGACACAAGAATATGGGAGGTTTTGACATATTCAAAACAACAAAAGATGAAGAAGGAAAATGGTCTGTTCCTGAAAATCTGCGTTCTCCGATCAATACGCCTGATGATGATATTTTTTATGTTCAATCCATTGATGGAAAAAGAGGATATTTTTCTTCGGTAAGAGCATCCGGAGCCGGAGAAAAGGATATTTACGTGATCAATTTCGAAAAAGCGATCGTGGAACCCCTCACATTGCTGAAAGGCTTTCTGACCTTTGATGGCACAAACAAAGTTCCCGCAAACGTTCAGATCATGGCTACTGATGTAGAAAGCGGACTGGTGGTTCAGGATGTACGTCCGAACTCAGTCAGCGGAAAATACATTCTCATCCTAAACCCCGGTGAAGAAGGAAAAACGTATAGCATTAGCTACGAAGCAGAAGGATATCAGCCTTTAAATATTACGATTGTAATTCCTCCGGGGTCCGCATATAATGAAATAGAAAAAGAACTTCTTCTTCAGGGTATCAACATGGAAAGCAAAACCCTTGGTACCATCTCAATCACAGGAACCGTTACGAATCAATCCGGCACAACCATTCCGGGAGCTTCCATTATTGTAAAAGATAATCTGTCGGGAAAACTAATCAATACCTATTACACAAATTCAGACTCCGGATCTTATTATTTTATCCTCAACCGCGGACAGAATTATAATTTATCCTACGAAGCGCAGGGATATTTATTTCAGTCGGAAAATGTGAATGTTCCTAAACAACCCGAATTTTCAATCATAACCAAGGATATTGTTCTTGAGAAAGTAAAAATCGGCGCTAAAATCATACTCAATAATATCTTTTTTGATTCGAATAAAGCTATTTTGAGAAAGGAATCCAATCTTGAAATGGAGAAGCTGATCAAGCTCATGAATGAATACCCGGAACTTTCAATAGAAGTGGCCGGACACACTGATGACAAAGGGAATGACGCCGCCAATCTAAAACTTTCGCAATTGCGTTCCCAGGCTGTTGTTAATGCCCTTTCAAAAAAGGGAATCAATGCGAAGCGCCTTGTGGCAAAAGGTTACGGCGAAACTCAGCCTATTGCTCCCAATACGCTTTCAAACGGCAAACCTGATCTGAAAGGAATGCAAATGAACAGGCGTGTTGAACTTAAAATCATCGAATCAAAATAAACCCCTCTTTTTCAGAAAAGTTTTGTTAATTTCTTTTTATTCCCTTTCCCCTTTTCAACCTAAATTTTAATATTTTTGCTTGAATTTGGAAATTCTGTCCTACTCAACAGATCGGCTGTTTCCATAATAATTTTTTCTATGCAAAGATATTTAGCGGTACTCCTATCTGTAATTCTATTTAACTTTTCATTATCAGGACAGGACAAAGGTGATTACCGTCAAAAGTTTACTGAGGGGAACTTTCTGATCCTTGAAGGGAATTACGGACAGGCTCTTAAGAACTTCCTGTCAGCCTATCAGATCGACTCATCAAATGCCAATATAAATTATAAATTAGGGTTTTGTTATCTGAAAACCATTACTGAAAAAAACAAGGCATTGCCCTATCTGGAAAAGGCTGTTTTGAATACAACAGAAAAGTACACTGATCTTGAGCCCCGTGAAAAATCAGCCCCTGTAAATGCTTTTTATTACTATGGACAGGCACTTCACCTGAATTATAAATTTGATGAAGCCATCGCCAACTTCGAAAAATTCAAATCTTTTCTTCGCCCGAAACAGGAAGAAATGATCCAGGATGTGATCCGACAGATCGAAGTTTCGAACAATGCTAAATCATTCGTGACAGCGCCGATAAATGTAATCATCAAAAACCTTGGAGATAGCGTTAATACAGACTTCCCGGAATACAGCCCGGTTATTTCTGCTGATGAAAAGACTCTTATTTTTACATCCAGAAGGCCGGGAAGCACAGGTGGTGATAAAACCATTGAGGATCAGTTCTATGAGGACATGTATATTTCCTACCGCAAGCCGGACAGCAGCTGGACAACACCTGTTTCTATCAGCCCAAATATTAATTCAGTAACGCATGAAGCCAGCGTTGGACTAACGGCTGATGCTCAGACCTTGCTCATTTACAAAGATGCAAATGGTGGTGACATCTATTTCAGTACGCTAGATGGCAACAACTGGACATTCCCTCAGGCAATGGGATCAGACATCAATACTTCCAGCTGGGAAACAAGTGCTTGCCTTTCACCTGACGGAAATACCCTTTATTTTGTGAGTGATCGAAAGGAAGGAAGT
>JALYRR010000104.1 GCA_030855265.1 Bacteroidota bacterium
ACTTTGTATAATACAATTGAGCTTCTTTTGAATTGTCACCTCGTTACCAAACATCAGTTCGGAAAGAACCTGGCTCAGTTTGAAAAATCCCATGAATACAAACAACATGATCACCTGATCTGTCAGGATTGTGAAAAAGTGTTTGAATTCTGCGATCCCCGCATTCAGCAGATCCAGAAGATGGCAGGTGATATCCTTGATTTCAGTATCAATCATCACTCACTGAATTTCTACGGAAAATGCAACAAGCTTTCCAACGGTGGTAACTGTGAACACATGAAACAAAAAGAAAAAAAATTATCCGCATGATATTCGAATATAAATCAACCAGGGAAAATGAGGTCAGCATATTTTCACTTAGCGGTGAACTGATCGATCGCAACCAGGCTGTGCTCCTGCTGGAAGAAGTGGAACGCTCCATTTCAGAAAACAATAACAGGATCCTGATGAACCTTGAAAACCTTCGGTATCTGAACAGCAGTGGATTAAATGTTCTCATCAACATTCTTACAAAAGCACGCAAGTCAGGCGGTGATGTGGCTATCTGCTGTGTGAACAGTAAGATCACCGAATTACTGGTCATCACCAAACTTACTCATGTATTCAATGTGTGCCCGAACCAGGAAAAAGCATTGGCTCTTCTGAACAAATAATATTTTTTGAAAACTAATTCACGTAACCATAAAAAATGAAAGTAGATGTTTTATTAGGTCTTCAGTGGGGAGACGAGGGCAAAGGAAAAATTGTAGATGTATTAACACCAAAATATGACATCATCGGCCGGTTCCAGGGTGGCCCGAATGCCGGACATACGCTTGAGTTTAACGGAATCAAACATGTTCTGAGAACAATACCTTCCGGAATATTCCATGAAAGTTCCATCAATATCATTGGCAACGGGGTTGTGATTGATCCTGTAGTTCTCATGGCGGAGATCGAGGCACTGATTAAAATGGGTGTCAATGTAAAATCCAAATTATTTTTTGCTCAGAAAGCTCATTTGATCCTGCCGACTCACCGTCTACTGGATGCCGCTTCTGAAGCTGCAAAGGGTAAGGAAAAGATCGGTTCAACACTGAAAGGAATCGGACCTACCTATATGGATAAAACCGGAAGAAACGGGATCCGTATGGGTGATATCATGTTGCCTAACTTCAAAGAGAAATACAATGCTCTTGTTGAAAAGCATAAACAAATTTTAAGTCATCATAGTTTTGAATACAACCTTTCCGATATGGAACCGGAATGGTTCAAAGCCATTGAATACCTAAAAGCATTCAAGCAGATCGAAAGTGAACATTATATCAATGAAGCCCTTCAGAACAAAAAAGCAATCCTTGCAGAAGGAGCTCAGGGTTCATTGCTGGATATTGATTTCGGATCATATCCTTTTGTTACTTCCTCCAATACGATTTGTGCGGGAGCCTGCACTGGACTCGGTATCGCACCTAACCGGATCGGAAATGTGTTCGGGATTTTCAAAGCTTATTGCACACGTGTCGGAAGCGGCCCTTTCCCTACTGAACTGGAAGACGCAACTGGTGATCAGATCCGTAATAACGGACGCGAATTCGGATCAGTAACAGGCAGGCCAAGAAGAACAGGCTGGCTCGACATTCCTGCATTGAAATACGCAGTGATGATCAATGGTGTTACTGAACTTCTTATGATGAAAGCAGATATCCTTAGTGGATTCGAAACCATCAGAGTGTGTACTGCCTACAATTACCAGGGAAAACAAATCGATTATCTTCCATACGACTATTCGCCGGAATTGCTTTCTCCTGTGTATACCGACCTGAAAGGCTGGAAACAGGATCTTACAGGATTGAACGATCCTTCGCAAATGCCGGAAGCTCTTAACGAATACATCGCCTTCATTGAACGCGCTACAGGTGTTCCGATCACTGTGGTTTCGGTAGGACCGGACCGCACTCAAACACTCATCCGTAAAAAGGAGTTGGTATAGTAATTGCCTTCCGCAACACGGATATTACTGAAACAATGATACATGCAGGAAATAAAGATCTTAACATACATTCTATGAAAGCATTTTTGTTTCCTGTTCTTTTTTTTCTATTCCTTTCCAGCACCGCTCTCTCGCAGAAAAAAGTTGAGTTCAAAGCCAATTCATTAAAATTTGCCAATCACCTTGGTAATGGTGCCAAACGTTTGCTGGGCAATGTGCAGTTTACGCATGAAGATGTTCTCATGTTTTGCGACAGCGCATATTTTTACAACGACAATTCACTTGAAGGTTTCGGACATGTTCACGTTCAGCAGGGCGACAGTCTTCACCTATACGGCGATCATCTCAAGTACAGCGGAAACACTAAGAAGGCGGTGATCTCCAAAAATGTATTGGTGAACAAAGGTGATATGCAATTGACCACCGATGTCCTCAATTATGATGTACCCAGTAGGGTTGGATTCTATACGACACCAGCGCGAATCGTCAATAAAGAAAATGTTCTCACCAGCAATCAGGGGTATTATTTCGGAAAAACGAATGACCTGAGTTTCAAAAACAATGTTGTTCTGACCAATCCACAGTTTGTGATCAACTGCGATACAATGCGTTATAACACAGGAAGTAAAGTCACTTATTTTCTCGGGCCAACCACTATCAAAAGCAAAGCGAACGTAATCTATTGCGAGGATGGCTGGTATGATACTTTTAAGGATCAGTCGCGGTTCAGCCGCAATGCATACATCCTCACGGAAGGACAAAAAATGTTCGGCGACAGTTTATATTATGATCGTAAAAAAGGAATCGGGAGGGCGGTCAAAAACATTCAAATCATTGATACGGCGCAGGATCTTACTATCAAAGGAAATCTCGCCCTTCATTACGAATTGAAAGATCTTTCCATTGTGACCGGTGATGCCTTGCTGACTCAGGTGTATGAGAAAGATACCTTGTTCCTCCATGCCGATACATTAAAAGCTCTTGGCGAGACCGGAATTAAAAAAGCCGGTAAAAAACAGGAAACGAAAGATGTTAAAAAAGCGAATGATCAGCACTTGTTTGCTTATCACAAAGTCAAATTCTACAAAAAAGACCTCCAGGGAAAATGTGATTCTCTGGCCTATTTTATGAATGATTCTGTAATGAAACTGTTTGGAAAACCAACACTTTGGTCTGATGAGAATCAATTATCCGCAGATAGCATTTCCGTATTTACCGGAGAGAAATCAATCAAATCAATTGAATTGAAAGGAACAGGATTCATTGTTTCAAAAGAAGACAGTCTAAGGTATAATCAGATCAGGGGGAAGTTCATGAAGGGATATTTCCGTGATAATGCCTTGTACCAGATCAATGTGGAGGGGAACGGACAAACGATCTATTATGCAAAAGAAGATTCTACTATCAAAGCCGTGAACCGTGCAGATTGCAGCGACCTTATCGTTCACCTGAAAGAGAATAAAATTCAAAAGATCACGTTCAAAACCAAGCCCGACATGACCTTGTTTCCGATTGACAAAATCGACATCAAGGAATTAAGGTTGAAAGATTTTACCTGGAGAGGCGCTCAACGTCCCCTGAGTTCGTACGATATTTTTAAATGGAATTAATATTAAAAACCCACCGATCATGAAACTTCTCATCTCATCCATCCTGCTCCTTCTTGTTGCTCCATGCAATAGCTCTAAGAAAGCCAATGCTACGGCAGTAACAGATAATAGTAAAGTGATCATCACGTACAAGCGAACTCCTTGTTTTGGAAGATGCCCTGTTTACAGCATGAACATCAACGCAGCAACAAAAATGATTTCCTATACAGGCGAAGCCAATACAACAAAAACAGGAACTTATACCAAAGCGATCAGCGATGAAGAATTGAATACACTTGTTTCTGCGTTTGAGAAATCAGGCTTCTTTCAGATGAATGATGAGTACCTCGGGACCATTACAGATTTCCCATCCAAATACATATCGTTTTCTGACGGAGCGCGATCAAAATTAATCCGCGACAGAAGTGGCGCACCATCAGAACTGGAAGCATTGGAAAAACAACTGGAGGCGATTGCAGACAGTGAAGGCTGGAAAAAATCAGAAGAAGCAGGAAACTGATTCGAAGATATTTTAGTGAAGATCAAAGGTTCTGGTAAGATCCCTGTTGATTGGTTCTGAATGACAGGAAATACAAGCGGCACCCTTATTTCCGATGCTATAAATCACATCACCATTCGTACGATATTCCCCCCAAACCCATGAGCCTTTGTGCTTGTACATAACCGCGTACTCCGATAAAGAACCTCCCACAGTTACTTCTTTTACCACCAGGGAAGAATCAGGGAATATACTTCCTGCAGGCAATTCGCCAAGAGAGTCCAAGGCAGATAAAGCGATGGAATTAAAACGCAATTTAAAACTGTTGTGAGGGCTGTTTCCTGCTGCAGGCAGAATGTTTCCGTTCTGGTAATACCCGGTTCCGGCACTTTGCTCAATTAAGTCAAACAAGCTTTGATTACTGATCTGAAAGGGAACTGCTCCTTTTTCCTTGGAGCAGGAACTCCAGGCAATGCTGAATAAAAGTACAGCAGAGATTGTGTACAGCAGGCCATTTTTAGAAAAGGAGTTTTTCATGTTAATGTTATTAGCGGTATATGATAAGAGAGTGGAACGATTAAAATGACCTCACACAAAGACTGCTCAAATATTCTTAATGTCTATTTAGGCAATACTCTGCTCTGCCAGCTATCTTTCACAGGCACTTCCCATTCCTTTTCAAATGCAACTTTATTATTTACCATATTGTTAAATACGATAGTAGAGGCATCAACAGATTTCTCTTTGGCAAGATTTTCAAACTCAGAAAGAGAACACGCCTGAATCCCGTCTTTACTGCGATAGGCAACCTGCATGCGGTCAAATAGATTCAAATCGAAGGCCTTTTCCAGGGATTTTACAAAATGAACTGATTTATCAATACTGCAACCACTTGCCATGGCTTGTTTTTCATCCACACCGATCACAATAAAACGATTGTACAAAACATCGAAGCTTGCTTTTAAAGCAGCGCCGTGTGCAGCCCATTCAGCAATGAATTCATTTCCCGCTGAAATGATTCCCTCCACTTCCACTTCCGACAAGGGCCGGATGCTTTGGTAGACCCATACACGGGCATCAGGAGGCATATTATTTATTGATTGCTGCATATTTTTTACCACTAAGACACTAAGGACTTTAAGAAAAAATAAAAAATTATTAGGATTTGCGTGTTCCTTCAAAGTTTGATTTATAAAAGAGACTTATTCAGAAGCTGAATATTACAAATCGTTGGCCTGCGCGATCAACTCGGCAACATCCAACACTTTTACTGTATTCTCTTTATTGAAATGCTTCACTCCATCTGTCATCATTGTATTACAAAAAGGACAACCCACCGCAATCACATCCGGATTCAAAGCCAATGCCTCTTCACTTCTCTCCACATTAACTTCCTTTAATCCTTTTTCCGCTTCTTTAAACATCTGCGCTCCTCCAGCTCCGCAACACAAGCCATTCTGACGACTGCGTTTCATTTCTACTAATTCTGCATCCAGGTTGATCATCACTTCACGGGGCGCTTCATACACATCATTCCCACGTCCTAAATAACATGGATCGTGAAAGGTGATGCGTTTCCCTTTGAAATTACCACCTTCAATCTTTATCCTTCCGCTATCGAGTAAACCCTGGAGTAATTGAGTATGATGGATCACTTCATACGTTCCACCGAGAGCGGGATATTCATTTTTTAATGTATTGAAACAATGCGGACAACCGGTTACGATCTTTTTTACTTCGTACCCGTTCAGCACAGTTATATTCGTCATCGCCTGCATCTGGAAAAGAAATTCATTTCCAGCACGTTTGGCAGGATCGCCTGTGCAACTTTCTTCCGTTCCAAGAACTGCAAATTTTACATTCGCGTGATTCAGGATCTTAACAATCGCCTTGGTGATTTTTTTAGCACGATCATCGAAGCTTCCGGCACAACCCACCCAGAAAAGGATCTCAGGAGTTTCTCCGGCAGCCATGTAATCTGCCATAGTACGTATATTCAATTGTTGACTGGTGATTGATGATTGTTGAATGTTTTCCATTATTAAATTACATTAGAACTAATTCATGCTAATTTCTCTGGATCTGGCAAATTGTTGATTGACGATTGTTGATTGATTCCATTTATCAATTTACTTTAAGATTCATTGATGCTGTTTTCCTTGAAACAACAAAAATGGATGTCAATTCATTTCCTTCTTTCAATACAGGAATTACCTCTTCTTTATTTATAAGTTCTTTATCAAGAATTAATTGAAGCCAGAATTCTGATTCATCACACTCTTCAACCACAATGCTGATTTTTGCTATAAAAGCTGGTTTTGATTGCGCATGACAAGTTGCCCTGTAATTTGCAGCAACTGATGATGATGACCTAATCAATTGTCCTTTAACATGATTCCCTAAATAAGAATTTGGCAGCTTCATACTTAAGTCGATACATGAATAAGCGAAATTTTTTGTTCTCTTAATTAAATCAATTTTCATTTAAATACTTTCGTTATAATTGTTACCCGGAATCAATTCAACAATCAACTCCGCCGTGGCGGACAAAAATCACCATTTGAGGACGTTACGAACAACCAAATTCACCCCTCGCCATTCAACAATCACCATTTGAGAACTTTCGTCATAATCGTTACGAATAACCCCATTCAACAATCAACATTCAAAAATCACCATTCCTTAGTCCTTCTTCCAGTTCAACCTATCCGCTTGCGAAAACTGCCAGGGCGCACCGTTATTCTCTGTATTGGTAAACATTCCGTTTAATTCAGCAGGGGCAGCACTCTCTTCCATCACAATATATCTGCGCATGTCCATGATGATGCTCAAAGGATCAATGTTAACCGGACATTCCTGAACACATGCATTACAGGATGTACAAGCCCAAAGCTCTTCTCGCGTGATGTAATTATCAAGCAGTGATTTTCCATCCTCTTTAAATTCTCCCTTGTTTGCATCTATGTTTTTTCCAACTTCTTCAAGACGATCCCGGGTATCCATCATGATCTTACGGGGAGATAATAATTTTCCGGTAATGTTTGCCGGACAAGCGGATGTACATCTTCCACATTCAGTACAAGTGTATGAATCCAGTAATTGTTTCCAGGTAAGGTCGGCAACATCCTTAGCACCAAAGCGCATTGGGACATTGGGATCAGCAACAGGAGGAACAAATGAAGGATCCATCATCGCTTTTACTTCATTGGTTACTGATTGTAAATTCGTAAACTCTCCTTTTGGTTCCAGATTAGAATAATACACATTCGGAAATGCAAGAAGGATGTGAAAATGTTTTGAATACGGAAGGTAATTCAGGAAGCCAAGAACTATCGCAATATGTCCCCACCAACCGATCCGTTCAATAATATGCAAAGAATGATCTGACATTCCTCCAAATAAAGCAGGGCCTACATGACTGCTGATGGATAAACCCAGTGAGCCGTCACCAAGATTGGCTGCATGAGAAACTCCCCTGTTGTAAAGCACTTCATCCGCTCCGTTCATCATGAATATAAAGCAGATCAACGTAAGCTCGCCTATTAAAATAAAATTCGCATCCAGCTTCGGCCATCCATTCAATTCATTCATCACCAGACGTGGAACTTTCAATAAATTTCTCCTGGCAAGGAAAGCGATGGTGCCGATAAAAGCAAGCACAGATAAGATCTCAATAAAACTCACCATGAACGTATAAAAGCCTCCGAGCGAAGGCCTGAACATCCTGTGATTGCCAAGTCCTCCATCAAGAACGATCTCGATAAGTTCAATCTGTGTAATAACGAAAGCGGCATAAAGGAATAAGTGAAGAATGGCAGGTATGGGCCTTTCGAACATCTTTTTTTGTCCCAACGCAACAAGCGTCATCAGCTTCCATCTTTCGGCCGGACGATCAGTTCTGTCAACGTCTTTTCCAAGAAGAATATTCCTGCGGATCTTCTTCACATTCCAGAAGAAGAAAATACTTCCTCCTAAAAACAATAAAATAAAAATGATGCTTTCAATCATAAGAAGAAGAATAAACATGAAGGAGCTGAAAACTCCGTTGTTATGGGTTTACGGGTTCTGTGTAATCTTTCCTTTTGTTACGGATGTTAATGTAACGGTTAGGATGCAGTCGAACATCGATGAGAAGCTTATCAAGATCACCGGAAGCTTTATCAAGCTTGCGGTAGAGACTGTCATTGTTGATAAGCATTCCCATGGTACCTTGTCCGCTGTTGATCTTTGTAAGAATATTGTTTGCCTGTGATAAGGCAGCATCCGCATTGTTGATTGTGGAAGTGATATTTGACTTCGCAAGAGAATCACTGATGCTGGAAAAATTGGTGATCACATTTCCAAGCTTATCACTGTTGTTGGCAAGGGTTGTGGCAAGTACATTGATCTTGGTAAGGATGCTGGAGATCTTTACTTTTTCATTCACCACCATGGTATCCAAACGGTAGGAAGTTGTTTCAAGAGAAGTGATTGCGAGCTTTATACTTTCGAAGCTTTTTGCAAGATTTTGCCTTGCGCTTTCGTTGAAAACCTGTTGTACCACGATCATTACTGAGTCAATGGATGCGATAAGGCTCACGGCTTTTTCCTGTAGAGGAGCGATGGTACGGTTTACGGCAGCTTTCAGATCTTCTTCCTGGGTTGCAATCAGCGTATCACCTGACTGAGCATAATTGGTTCCGGAAGCAAGGATAAGATCTACAGCCTTAGATCCGAGGATATCAGAGCTGATGACCCTGGCCGTGGAATTTTTAGGAATTAGAATATCATCCTCAACAATAAGAGTAACGAGGATTCGCCCTGTTTTATCGTAACGTTTGATCTCTCCTACCATCCCGATCTGGAAGCCATTTATCAGGAAAGGATTTGCTTTAACAAGTCCGTCTATGTCGTTGTACACGGCATAAAACTTACGCTGACTGGAAAACAAATTTCGGCCTTTAAGAAAATTGAAGCCATAAATAAAACAACCTATTGCAAGGGTGGTGATGATGCCTACTTTAACCTCTTTGGATACTTTCACGTGGTTGATTTATATCGTTCCCCGCAAATTTAATGAATTCTGTTTAATATGGGCATTTTTCTGGATTGTATGGAGTTTTTTATGACTATTGAAGACTGTCTCCAGTTAAAAACAGTCTTAAAGATAAGCCGAAATCACTTCAACGGTACCCTTTTTCCATCTTGCATCGCAATCACAAATGCATCCGGAAAACCTTTTTTTCTCAATGAGCCCTGTAACCTTTTTGCATCTTCCTGTTTGGTAAATTCACCGGCGGTGTACTTGTAAATTCCTTTGTCAACATACTCGCCAGGCTGCTCTACTTCCCTGAATTTATCGGAAGCAAGAGGAATGCGTTTATCGGAAGAATGAATCTGTACTTTGTAAATTAATGGAGGAAGCGCCTCTTCGATGATGGTTTTTGTGGACGTGTCTCCTTTATCATTCTTTACCACTTTCACCTGGGTGGTATCAATTATGATCCCGGGATTTTTAATTAGTTTATTCGCTTCAATTTCGAGGGAATCTTCACGCGACATTCTATATGCAGATTGCTTCTCCAGATCATCATCATATTTTTTCAAACTGCCTTCCACTTCATCTTTGTATTCGCGGAAAGCACGGAATAATCCGGCCGACATATAATCCTGTCCTTTTACAGATCCTAAAAATTGCTCTTCCGCAGGATTTGTAAGAAAACCAATCTCCGTCAATACGCTTGGCATGTAAGTTCTCCACAACACCCAGAGACTCGCACGCTTCACTCCTTTGTCAACGCGCCCTGCTTTTGTCTTGAATTGCTTCTGAACTTTCGAAGCGAAGTTGAGGCTTTGATTCACATACGTATCTGTGAACATGCTCATGATAATGTATGATTCATCTGAGTTAGGATCAAAACCATCATATTTCTGAACATAGTTATCCTCCAAAAGGATGGCGGAGTTCTCCCGTTTGGCAACATCCAGCTTGCCTTGCTCATTTTTGATACCCATCACATACGTTTCCGCTCCGGCAACTTCATCTTTACACACATCCTTTTTTAATTTCTTATCGCGGTAACAGGCCGAATTACAATGAATGCAAATAAAAAGATCCGCTTTGGCTTTGTTGGCGATCTCGGCCCGTTGCTGCAATTCAAGGAATACATCGGTTTTGCGTGTGTACACCACCTTCACATCTTTCATGTTCTCCTCAATGTATTTCCCAAGCTTTAAAGCCACAGCCAATGCAATATCTTTTTCCTTGTACTTGCTTCCATGACAACCGGGATCCTTGCCACCATGCCCTGCATCAATCACAACAGTTTTAATGGCAAATGCAGGACCTGAGCGGGGTGCATAGGATCCGCAAAGGATAGCAAACAGTAAGGAAACGGATAAGAAAAGAGCCCTTTTCATAAGAATATCGGAGTATTATTTAATCAAAATTCAATCGTAAAAAGCTAAGGTTTGTAAATGCGAAGGTTTGTTAAAATTGATTTTCGCAAAATGGATAACTGCTTACTTTTTCTTAGCTTTGAGCCTTTAAAATCAATATAAACACAAAACTAGCAGTAAAAATTGCCCAGAGTTGCCGGTAAGATCTTTTTTATCCTCCTTTGCCTGTTAATAACTGCAACAAGCACTGCTTCTGCGTTCAATCAATTTCCTCAGTCGGATACCATTCAAAAGAGCCTGAAACAGGATTCCTTCCTCGAAAATAAAGTTGAATACCGCGCCGATGACTCCACTGTGGCAGACATGGCCAACCAAAAAGCATACCTCTATAACAATGCGCAGGTGGTGTACGAGGACATGAAGCTGAATGCCGGTTATATCGAGATCGATTTTCTCAGAAAAACAATGGTCGCGAGAGGGATCACCGACAGTTCCGGCAAAGTTACACAGCGCCCTGTATTTGAACAGGGCATTGATAAATTTACTGCCGGAGAGATCACCTATAACTTCGAAACGAAGAAAGGAAAGATCAAGGATGTGATCACCAAACAGGGTGATGGTTTTATCCACGGCCGTGACATCAAACGAGATACGAACAATACCTATTTCGTTGGTCATGGTAAATACACCACCTGCGATCTCGAGCATCCGCATTATTACATTGGCGCTAAAAAGATCAAGGTAATTCCTGATGATAAGATCGTAACCGGCCCTGCTGTATTATATATAGCTGACATCCCAACTCCGCTGGCCTTGCCTTTCGGATATTTTCCGAACAAAAAAGGCCGTGCTTCCGGAATTCTGATCCCGAGTTATGGTGAATCCAATAACCTGGGTTTCTTTTTAAAGGACGGTGGTTTTTATTTCGGAGGCAATGAATATGTTGATCTTGCACTTACGGGAGATATTTATTCCAACGGAAGCTTTGGTTTTGGCGCCAATACAAATTACAAGAAAAGATACCGTTACAACGGAAACCTGAATGTTGATTATTCACGCATCATTGAAGGGGATCCGGAACTTCCTACTTCCACTACACTCAACAATTTCTTCATTCGCTGGGGGCATGTTCAGGATCCCAAATCAAAACCCAGCAGTCGCTTCTCCGCCAATGTGAATGCAGGAAGCAGCACCTTCAATAAATATAACGGAAATGTAACGGGCGATTATTTAGCAAACACCTTTCAATCCAACATCGCCTATTCAAAGATGTTCACAGGAACCCCTTTTAACTTCTCCGCCAATGCAAGGCACAGTCAGAATACCATCACTCGGAAACTGGATATCAGTCTGCCGGAGCTGGCGCTTACCATGAACAGGATCTATCCCTTCAAAAGCAATACACGCATCGGAACAAAATGGTACGATAAGATCGGGATCAGTGCCACTGCAAATGCAAGGAATGATATCAATACCTACGATTCACTTTTGTTCCGCGAAGAAACAATCTCCCAAATGAGGAATGGGTTAAGATTCACGCTGCCGATCAGCACCTCACTAAATGTTCTGAAGTATTTTACATTAACGCCAACCATCAGTCCTTCCAGCACTATTTATTTTCAAAGCATCCGGAAACGATACGACCCGAATGTGAATGCGATTTTTACTGATACGCTGAGAGGCGCGTATATGGCGAATGACATCAGTGCATCCGCGGGATTAAGTACCCGCCTTTATGGAGATTATTATTTCAAAACGAAACGATTAAAGCAAATTCGTCATGTTGCTACACCAATTTTAAGTGCGAGTTACCGTCCCGATTTTAGTGAAAGCCAATATGGTTATTATCAAACAGTGCAATCCGATGTTGCAGGGAACACTCAGCAATATTCAATTTTCCAAAATGGCATTTACGGTTCTCCTGCAGCGGGAAGATCAGGTGTTGTGGGTTTCACTCTCAACAATACACTCGAAGCGAAAACAAAAATCCAGAGTGATTCCGGAGTTGTTTATAAGAAGATCGCTTTGTTTGATAATTTCGGAGGTTCGGTTTCCTATAATGTTGCGGCTTCGAATTACAACTTGTCCAACATCAACCTGAATGCAAGAACAAAATTATTTAAGAAGTTCGATGTCACGACTAATTTTTTATTGGATCCGTACCAGATCGACTCCTCAGGAACCCGCATTGAACGCTACGAATGGAACAACGGTCGTGTAGGCAGACTCACGAACGCAAACATTTCTGTAAGCACGACATTAAGC
>JALYRR010000280.1 GCA_030855265.1 Bacteroidota bacterium
CGGGTAACACGGCATTACCCCTAACTAGTATATAGGCGATACAAACCTTCGCTATCCAATCTGATTTTGGGTAGATTGGCGAAGGTTTGTTTCGCTTTCAAATATATTGATTTTATAAATAATCAAAGGGAGATATGATCTTTTGAATGTTTTTTGTGCTTACGTGGGTGTAAATTTCGGTGGTTTTACTGCTGCTATGCCCCAATATTTCTTGTATATACCTGAGATCCGTCCCGTTTTCAAGCAAATGCGTTGCATAACTGTGCCTTAACCAATGTAAACTCACCGGCTTGGTGATCCCGACCTTTTCAAGGCTTTGTTTTAACACCAATTGCAAACTTCTGGCGTCATAAGGCTCCCCAATTTTTTGCCCTTCAAACAAATAAACCTTTGGCTTGCACGCAACATAATACTCACGCAAGATTTCAATTATTTTCGTGCTTAATGGCGCAATTCTGTCTTTCCTGCCTTTTGCCTGCTTTATTATTAGTATGCTTCTTTTACTATCAACATGCTCCGGTTTTAATCTTAATAATTCGCCGCTTCTTAACCCGCAACTATATATTAAACTTAGCATGGCCTTGTGTTTAATATTATTGTGTGCATTTAATATAGTTTTTACCTCCTCCTTGCTTAATACATTCGGCAATACCTTTTGCCTTTTTGGACGGTGAATTAATTCAATATCTATCTTCTTACCTTCTATGGTTAAAAAAAATAATTTTATAGCATTCACTACCTGATTCTGATAGGATGCCGAAAGATTATTTGCAAGGATATAATGGTTATTAAATAAAATTATATCCTCGTTTGTAATTTCAGTTATTTCTTTCGTTGAATAATACCTTAAAAATGTTTTTATTGCATCGCTATATGTCCCTATAGTGCTTTCACTATAGCGTTTGGATCGCATCCAGTTTTTAAACTTTTCTATTTTTTCTAAAGAGGCAGAAGGAAAATTTTGCTCCCCCTTATTTATCAAAATGGCAGGTTGCTGAATTTCTTTTGACGGATTTTGTTCTTGTATAGCCGCATTTTGATTTACATAATTGGCTTCCAGATGAACTTTGTCTTTAAGCAGTTGAAGCAAATCCTGTTTTATGGTATTAGAAAAAGGTAAATACCAGCAGTTCATTGTTTTGCTCCACCTCATGGGCGTGTGAGACCTTAATAGTTGCTGTATTTCATTGTTTTTATCAAAAAGGATTTGTATAACCTCCTTTTCATTATGCACCGAAGACATTAGTTTAATTGTTGGCAAATAATTCATGCAACAAAACTACGTTGTTTAATACGGTACTGATAGCTATAAATTGTAGCAAAAAAATCGGAATGGTATCAGAATTTAAACCTCACCTGGGCCTTGATCTCCGAGCGCGTATTGCCCATGATCTCTGTGTTGGAGCCTTCACTTATGACGTTCTTATTGTCATATACCGTTTGAGCATAACGTACCCACACTTCAATGTTTCGTGTGATATTGTAATCAACAAGGATATAAAATCTGGAGCCTCTGTAATAATAGGAGGGGATAGAATACACTCCGGGCATTTCTGATTCATACGCATACAATCGTGCATTGTAGCTGTCGGTCTGGAACAAGGCATAACGAAGTGAAAAAGAAAATTTCGAACCCATCTTGCTATAGGTCACATCCTGGTAAACTAAATATCCCTTCTCCGTTTTATTCCCGTCAAATTTATAGTCCACCATTTCAACTCTGTTCTTCAGTTTTACGGATGGTAAAACACTGTAAGAAATATTGAAACGATAATTCGTTTGTTTTACCGGAACAAGAAAGTCAATAATGGCATCCTCATCAGCAGTGTTCTTCTGTTTGTCGCGGGATCGGATCCTGAAATACATATCCACTTTTTTGGATGGAGTATAATTCAGCTGCGCACTGTAGTCTGTTCCATGGGATGGTGCATTCACTCCTGAGCGCAACCAGGGGAATTCAAAACGATCATAATAGGCGGTAAGCGTGATCTTGTTAAATGGTTTAGCAACAAATCCGACGTAAACACCTTTTTCATTCGCTGCACGTGTGTTTTCTGCAAAGCCGTTGCTTAAAAGATTCTGATAATTTCTTTCATAATAACGATGCAGGATGGTGAAGGATAAACGAGGATCGAGGCTCATCAGCACTCCATTGACAAATGCTTTTCCTCCGTTCTGACTGTAGGCTGCTTCTCCGAAAAAATTAAAATTGCGCAGGATGAAATTATAGTCGGCTCCGATGTTCACATTTGTTCTTGAAGAAAATTCAAACTGGTTGTAATACGAAAGCGAACGGTTATAATCTTTGTCGAGTTCATACCTCATGGCTGTAAGGCCTAAATTCAGCTTGTTTCCTTTGTAAGCAACATTTCCTCCATAAATTGTCTGAACGATCGCATCCTTATCCGCAATCTCAGAAGCTGTTGAATGATAGCCGCTTTCCTGTAAAGATGAAATTTCTGCGATCTCTCCGTTGTCGAGTGTATCACTTACATTCGCATCCACTCTTTTGCGTGAGAAGAATGCCGTTGCTTCTAACTTTTTAAATCCCACTGTTGTTGCGGCTCCTCTTAAAAATCTGTTTTCATCTACTGAAGTATAGGGACGGATTCCTGATGCTGATCTTTTTACGCCCATGATGTCCGAGCTTTTTCCGAAGGATAATCCACTCCACATGGTGAGTCCTTGTCCGAAGGTGGCCTGGTAATCACCAATAGCAAGCGCTTTTACGAAGCGGATGTTTTTCACGAACAGATGAGCGGAATAAAAATCAAAGCCGTTGCCTTGTTTTCCTTTCAGATCCTTTTCATACCAGTCGTATTTAAAACGCTGCTTATCCTTAAAGAACAATTCTCCCTGATCTTTCTCGGCAGTGATTCCCCAACTCACATTTGTTCCATATGTAAAACGGTAGCGGGCATACAAACGTTGCGGGCTGCCAATGTATCTGGAATTTCTGCTGTCGAATAATTTAGCGCTGTCAATATCAGAATACCCTGTTTGTTTTTCGATGGTTTGAGAATAACGCATCATTACCTGGTGCTGCCCCGAACGGAACATTTCGGAAACACTGAAATGTGCAGAGCTGAAATTATCCGCCACCTTAACATAAGGCAATAAGCGTTGAATGGTTTGAAGGTCATATCCGTCAATTCCCTGCAACTCATAAATAGTGATGAGCCTGCCGTTTTTAGCAATATGGGTGAGGAGATTGTTGATCTGAATATCTGTAAGAAATTGTAATTGCTGAAGATCCTCACGGTTGGTGCGGTTCAGATTGATCGGATGCTCCTTGAAGTAAATGAGGCTTTCAAGTAAATTGGTATAATCATCGTCTTCATTGTCGTTGTTTTCGGCAATGTTTTCCAGCTGTTGCTGAATATCGGAATCATCCGTTTTATTGATGGTTGAATCTACCTGTGCTTTAAGCTGCGCAGATAAGATGACCAACAGGCAGGCCATCGAAAACCGGAAAAAAAAATATGTTCCTGTTTTTTTCAATTTTTGGGTGTGCTGCTGGAAGTTTTTGTTTTCTTAAACGAATAAGACAATCCAAGTTGAGGACAAAATCCAAGAGTCTGATGATAACCCGAAGAAAGATCGATCGTAAAGTTTTTCAGGTGGATGCCGCATCCGAACGAGCTGAGCACCGGGTTGGTGGAAATACCTGCACGGATGTAAAATTCCTTTACGGCTTTGTATTCAATTCCTGCTTTGAAGACAGCCTTTTGAGCAATATCTTTTTCTGTTTCAACAGCGATGGTCACTTTGTCAGAAAAGCTGTAATCAAGGCCCAGGCGGATGATGGTAGGTAATCGCTCATCATCATAATCCGCGATCTTGGCGCGTGTGGGAT
>JALYRR010000105.1 GCA_030855265.1 Bacteroidota bacterium
TGTATCACCCATGCTTTTTGAAAATCCTGTAATGGCATAACCGCCATCGGATGTTTGAATCACCGATTTAGCCTCATCCTGTTTCGCGCCTCCGAAAGTTCTTGACCACAAACCAACTCCGGAAGCATTCGTTTTGATCATAAAATAATCCTGGTCACCTGCGCCGTAAGAATAGGTACTGCCGCAAATGATATAACCTCCGTCAGTTGTCTGTTCAATACAATTCCCAAAATCCCAGTCAGCCCCACCGTAGGTTTTACTCCATTGGATATTTAAAAATTCATCTGTTTTGATCAGGTAAATATCATAACCACCTGCACCCAAAGAATTGGTGTAGCCGAGAATCACAAATCCACTATCGGCTGTCTGCCTGATACAATTAGCTCTGTCAATATTGATCCCACCGAAATAAGCATCATCATAAGGAAGACCAAGTGAATCGGTTTTAACAATATAAATATCAGTATTTCCGCTGCCGAAACTGGTAGTTGAACCTGCGGTAATGTATCCTTTATTGAACATTTGAACTGCCGACATTCCATAATCATAGCCGTTTGAGCCGATCACTTTTCTGAACTTTACAGTTTGTGAGAGGCAGATGTTTGTGCTGAACACACAAATAATGGCCAGTAAATTTGTTAGCTGTCTCATTTTATAGGTTTACAATTGTTTGTCTGATCTTAACAAGGTCAGTCATTAACTTTTCAAAATGATCAAGGTGAAGCATATTTGCTCCGTCTGACAATGCTTTGGATGGATCAGGATGTGTTTCAATAAATATTCCGTCAACTCCTACAGCTATCGCAGCTTTAGCAATAGTTCCGATCAGCTCAGGTTTTCCTCCGGTTACTCCGCTGGTTTGATTCGGTTGCTGAAGAGAGTGGGTGATGTCCATAATCACAGGAACATTGTTCTTTTGCATTTCCGGTATTCCTCTGTAATCGACAACAAGATCCTGGTAGCCTAAAAAGGTTCCTCTTTCTGTCAGCATCACATTTGGATTCCCTGAATCACGAACTTTATCCACCGCAAACTTCATGGATTCTGCAGAAAGAAATTGTCCTTTCTTTATGTTGACATGCTTGCCTGTCTTTGCTGCTGCAACCAACAGATCAGTTTGCCGGCATAAAAATGCAGGGATTTGAAGTACATCTACATAAGCTGCCGCCATTTCTGCTTCTTCATGAGCATGGATATCCGTTACGGTAGGGATATTAAAATGCTTACCTACTTTACGGATGATCTCCAGACCTTTCTCATCACCAATCCCCTTGAACGAGTCCATACGGGAACGGTTTGCTTTTCGGTATGATGCTTTAAAAATATAAGGGATTCCCAATTTATCGGTTACCTTTTTTATTTTCTCAGCAATCTCAAAACAGATCTCTTCACTTTCTACAACGCATGGTCCTGCCAATAAAAAGAAATTGTTTTTATCGGTATGCTGAATATTTGGTATGTTCTTTAAAGACATAAAATTTTTAGTTGAAATTTTTTGCAATTGAAATGTAAGCTCCCTGTCCGCAGGTCTTGGTTGGGGCAATAAAACCTTCTATGTTATTACTTCCGGCATACACCACAAGCCCTTTTCCAAGGTTTGCATAAATACCAAGTCCGTAACTGAAATTCCCGTATCCTCCATATCCTGCGGTAGCTGAAATCATAAAATTCTTATTGAAATAATAATTTCCTTTCAGATAGGCGAGTAGTGCATAATTGCCGTTGAAAATATAACGGATGCCTTCAGTAAGGTGAAAGCGTTTACTCAATTCTGTTTCATAAGTAATATTGAGGGTAGAAGGAATGGTTGCTGTAAATGATCTTTTCTTAAAAGGGACCACACTGTTGGTTATGCTATCCTGAGAGAATCCCGAGAATGTTGAATCCTGAAGATCGTACATACTGTTTACATTAAAGCCAGTATAATGAAAAACGGAATCCTGACTCATATAAAGTGATTTTTCATTGAAGCGGATCAGACCGATGTCAGAAACTGAAACACTTAAACGGGCATCACCCATCCTGGTATTGAATGGTGCTTGAAAATAAATATCCACACTTGCTCCATATCCGTTAAACGCTCCTGCTCCGGTATTCGCAGTGTCGCTCTGGGCTACTTCAAAGGATGTATTGAAATCGATGTACTGCCCATCTTCGCTGGTAAACATCTCCGCTTTTTTCGCTAGAATAGTAGCATACTGTTCTCCTTTTAAAAAGGAAACACCGATTCCCCATCGCGCTGCACTATCCAGTTTATTCGAAAATAACCCAAGCTGAACCTGCTGATAACGGATAAGGTTAAGATTAAAATTGTTCATATTGGCAGTCTGTCCGGCATACTGCGCATTTCCATAGAATCCAACTTTGTAAAAATCTTTTGAATACAAGGCATCAAAATGTTCTCTGTTTCTTACAGAAAAGAAAACACTGAAGCCTTCCTTGCCCATCAGTGAATCAAGTGTAAAAGCACCATAGATTCCATAATTTAATTCAGCTCCCACCCGGTTGGTATTGCGTGTTCTGTCGAGAACCCTGTTCTTCAGGTTTTCATCTATGTAACCGCCTTTGTAAAACTTGCTAATAAACTCCGTGGTAAAGGCAGTTGAATTCAAAATATAATCTCCGGCAATTCCAATCCGGGTTTTTGCAGAGTCTGGAAAATTATCTGAAAAAATAAGAGGTATCTGCCCGACGGAGCAAAAGGTCAACGAAAAAAAACAAATGAAGGATGCGATTTTTTTCACAGGATGAGTTATTTCAGATGAATGGTGTAATTAAAATCCCCGACTAATTTAACATCGATGGTGTAATCGCTGTAGATCTTGATATACTGTGGCTGAGAAGAAGTATTGAACTTCACTTTCAAAACGATCTTTTTTGTTGAATACAACATGCTCATTTTACTTTCGCTCAACGGAATTGAAATTTTTGTAAGTTTTTTTCCGATGGCACGTAGACTTGCATTTACAGGAGCTTCATCAATTGTATTGGCATAGCCGAATATGGAATCTGTAATTACATTGTTTTCATCAAGCGTGTACATCTGTAACCCTGCATCGAAAGGGAAACCGTTGTTGGCAAAAAGTGTGATCGTTCCACTGTGCACATTCTGAGCATCTCCGCTCGAAATGTTGAAGTCGAGAGTATCTGTGAGTGTCAGATTGGTGGCGACAAGCGATAGCGGAATTTCCATTTCCAGCCTTGCCTTGAAAAGCCGGTCGGCATAAATAAAATCATTTGATCCTGAAATATTTCCCAGAGGATTGGTAATTAGCTGCATGGAGTAACCGAATTTATCGGGAAGATTCTCGATCATTGGTTTAATATTGGAATTACTCACTGTTAATGGGAAATTCGAATAGGTTGGATAAACAGTTCCCCCACTTTCGGAAGCCCTGTTTATATTGATCGGTGATCCGATTATTGAATTGGATAAATTGATAGTAGTTCCGCTCCGGGTATTTACGGAGCTGAGATTATTAAAATAAACCCTCGCATCTAACCCGATCGGATTTTCAAGCTTGAGATTCAGATTCACATCTTCCAGTTGGATGGTTCCATCTGTGATCCGGCTGAAGAGGGAAAAATCTGTCAATTCCGGTCCGATATCAATGGTGTTTTGTCCGAAATAACCTTTTGCGTAGGATGGAATAATATCAAAAAAGGTATTTTCTATCTTGATACTATCACTTGGTGAAACAAAAACGGATGCTCCTGCATTACTTACTACAAGGGAGTTATATATTGTATTGACCTTGTTGTTCAAGGGTCCGGTTAGATCAATTGTGTAGCCGGATAAATCAAAAACCTGGCTGTATACTCCCGGTGAGCTTGCTGAACCTGCCGGCACTGTAGCTGTGAATGTGAAAGGAACTCCTCCCAATTTTGCGCAGGGAAGAGTATAAACGAATTGAGTCACTTCCTGAACTTTACTCTTTACAGTATATTTTACAAATCCTGATTTTACAATTACTTTCCTCAGTTCAACTCCTTGCAATTGATAGGTAGTTTCTGAAGTGTTGCTAATAATTGTTGATCCCCCGGTAATTGTGAAACCGAACGGAACGGTATAAAAATTTGAAAGGATTGTATCCGGAATGCTGAATAAGGAATCTATAGTTAATTTAAATATATCGCTGTTGTATACGATTTTCAGGGAACTATCGGCATTAGCCTGCAGGATGGAGTCGGGAAGAAGGTTGTTGATGTCAAGGCTGGCATTAATGAGCGGAGCAAGGATCTGGGTATCCCAGGAGGGCTTTTCCAATTCTTTTCTGCAGGCAAAAAACGCAAGCAGAAAAACAAGGGTTGGAAGAAGGATCGCTTTTTTCATGGAAATGGCTGTTATTGCTGTTATATGGCTTAAAAATAACAAATTTATTCCTATCTCAAAAATAACCGAACCTTATTCTCTTATTCTCCGTATATGCCTCAGGTAAAGAAAAATTGCCGTATTTTTGTATTAAGAATTGCTGTGCGGATTATGTTGACTAAACGATTTTTTATTTCCTGGATTGCCTCATCGATTTCGATGTTTATGTTGTCGTATATCTGGCATGGCATCTTTCTAACTGATTTTTCTCGTATCTCTTATCCCAAGGAAGTTTATCTTGTTTGCGCTGCCATTGTTTACCTGATAATCGGTTTTGTAGTTGCGAAAGCCATCGATGTAAAAATTCTCGATAAAGCTTTTAAAAGGAAACCAATAGGACGTGGTGCCATCGCAGGATTGGCCTGTGGATTTATGTTTTTCCTGATAGCCACTGTTGTGGGCGTCTCATTTAGTACGGGTTCTACTCTTGAAAATCTGTTATTGGATGTTATCTGGCAAATGGTGGAGCAGTCTGCAGGTGGTGCAGTGGTTGGTATTGTTCATTTTTTTGTATTTGACCCAACAGCCGTGGAAGATTAATAATTGTATTTATCTCCCCAGAGTTTTTTAAGATACTCTCTCATTTCTTTTTCTCGCGCATTATTTCCCGGTTCAAAAAATTTCACTCCTTTGATGGCTTCGGGAAGATATTCCTGTTTCGAAAAATTGTTATCGTAACTGTGAGCATATTTGTAATCTGCTCCATAACCGATCTCCTTCATTAATTTCGTCGGAGCATTCCTTAAATGAAGGGGTACAGGAAGATCTCCGTTGTTCCGGACTGCTTCTACTGCACTGTTGATAGCCATATAAGCGGCATTGCTTTTCGCCGATGCGGCCAAATAGGTCACAGCTTGTGATAATATGATTCTGGATTCCGGATAGCCGATCACATTCACGGCCTGAAAGCAGTTGTTGGCGATAACAAGCGCGGTAGGATTTGCATTTCCAATGTCCTCCGAAGCGAGGATAAGTAATCTTCTTGCAATAAAAAGCGGATCCTCACCACCTTCGATCATCCTTGCCAGCCAGTAAACCGCTGCATTCGGGTCGCTTCCCCGGATTGATTTTATAAAAGCGGAAATAATATCGTAATGATTTTCCCCGGCTTTATCATAAATGGCAATATTCTGTTGAACAATTCCTGTCACTTTTTCATTCGTGATCTCCACACTATCACCACCAATGGCATTCACCACGAGTTCGAAAACATTTAAAAGTTTCCTTCCGTCTCCTCCGGAAAGTCTTAACAACGCTTCCGTTTCAGTAAGGATGATCTTTTTATGTTTTAAAACCACATCATTTTTCATGGCCAGCGCGATCATACCTAAAAGATCTTCTTTGTCAAGATGCTTGAGAACATATACTTGACATCGCGACAATAAAGCGGAGATCACTTCAAATGAAGGATTTTCGGTGGTTGCTCCGATAAGTGTTACTGTGCCTTTTTCAACTGCGCCAAGTAAGGAATCCTGCTGTGATTTACTGAAGCGATGAATCTCATCAATAAACAGGATAGGATTGTTCTGACCGAACATCCCTGTGTTTTTTGCTCTGTCAATTACATCACGGATATCTTTTACACCTGAGTTGATAGCGCTCAGAGAATGAAAAGGACGTTTGAGCTGATGAGCTATAATATTTGCAAGCGTGGTTTTCCCAACTCCTGGAGGGCCCCAGAGGATAATAGAAGGTAAAAGATTTGATTCAATCGCATTACGAAGGATCGCACCTTCGCCAACCAGATGCCTTTGTCCGATGTAATTATCAAGGCTATCAGGCCTCATACGTTCTGCGAGCGGCGTGCTGTTCATCCTAATCTTTCATTTCTGTTTTAACCCAACATTCAATAAGCTTGATAAGGTCAGCATTTAACTTTTCTCCTGACTGAGGCATTGCAGGATAGCCTTCTGCATGATTAATGGTGGCTGTAAGTTCACCTTTTCTGGCAAGAACTCTGGCGTCTTCAGCAATCAGCAGGTTAAAACCATATTCGGAATCACCATGACAACCGGCACAATACTGACTGAAAATCGGTTTGATGTCTTTTTCAAATGAAGGAGTACGGTCGCAGACAAATGCTGCAGGAGGCTTCGGTTTTTCAACAACAGCAGGTGCTTTGACCTTACATCCCAAAAATAAGAGTACAAAAATTGAAATGAAAAATAGAAAGTATTTCATGATTATTTACCTGCAGGTCGTTTGTGCTTCCATCTTCGGTGGCTCCAGAGCCAATATTGAGGAATGCGGATGATGTCTTCTTCCAGTGCTGTTGTAATTTTCTCAGTGATCTCTCCGTAAGCTGTTTCTTTCGGATGATCAGTTATTGGAAAGAATTCGAAGCTGTAATGACCGCGTTTTTCCTTATTGATCCTGCCATACAAAACGGGCAGATCATATTCTTTTGCATATTTTTCCGTTCCGAATAAAACCGCCGTATCCTGATTCAGGAATTTCATCCAGTAGGAATTGTTCGGATTGGAAGGGGATTGATCAATTGCAAAAATAGTAGCGGATCTGTTGGATGCTTCTTTGTCAAGCACCTGCTTCACAATCTTGGTTGCGATCATTTTCAATCCATATTTGCTCCGTGTGCTCCGCATCTTCTCATCAAAATATTTATTGGAAAGAGGCTTGTAAATACCGATGGTCTGATGTTTTATCAAAGAATCCACTCCTACAGCAAAAATTTCCCAGTTATTATAATGTCCTCCCGCAATGATCACGCTTCGCCCTTCATCGAAATACCGGTTGATCACCACAGGGTTTTTGCAGACTACCCGTTTTTTGACCTCCTTTTCAGGAATTGTAAATGTTTTAAGGCTTTCCAGGATCAGGTCACAGAAATGCCGATAGAATTTTTTACAAATTTCGAGTTGTTCTTCCGGAGTTTTTTCCGGAAAGGAACGTTGAATATTTCCAAGGACAATTTTTTTTTCTATATCCGAATACATGAAAAAACAGAAAAAACAAAAAGTTTGAAACCCCATACAATAAAGGGAAGGGGAGAAGGGATATTGGAATGATCACCAGATAATAAAGAAGGGAATTGACAATATTCATTAGAAAAAATGAGTGATTTATTTTAAAAGACAAAGATAAAGTATAGTTTTACATGATAATGTAAAAGTTGGCAAATGCTTTGTATTTAAAGCCAAAACTAAACTCCTATTTTTAATGAAAAATTCAACAATGGTTAGAAATCTTACTCTGGGCGCGGCTTTGCTTTGCAGTTCACTATTAATGGCTCAGAAAAAGCCGGATCCTAAAAGCAAGTACCTGGAAGGGAAGAAATACAATGTTCAGTTTTATGAAATGAAAGCGAGCGGGAGAGGAAAAGCAGTTCCGACAATGGTGGTAATTAAGAGCGGACAAATTATGTGTGATCTTATGGAAGATAAATTGATCCTGCCTCCGGTAAAATATAAGGTTACCCTGGATTCGACCTATACGGAAGATGAAACGGAAATGCGGATGATCAGTTTTGAAGCTGAATATGCTGAAGAGAAAAACGAATACAAATGGGAGGCAACTGTAATCAATTATGATATTGAAGGAACTTGTGTTCAAATGAAGAGCGGGGTAGAGAAGAAGCGATTTGAATTTGCCGGATCAGAGAAGGTTAAAAAATAAATCAGAAACAATATTTCAAAAAAAAATCCCCCGGATCAACCGGGGGATTTTTTTTAGTAGTAAACCAATCTTCTCACTTCTGCGATGTGTTTGCAGAATCTGATCACCTGACGTGTATACCCGTATTCATTGTCATACCATACATATAATACAATGTTCTTTTTGTCGGGTCCAACAATAGTTGCCTGATTGTCGAAAACAGAAGGACAAGGGTTTCCGATTACATCCGTTGAAACAAGTTCATTGGAATTCATGTATTGAATTTGTTCAACAAGAGCTCCGTTCAAGGCTGCATCTTTAATGATCTCATTTACCTGTTCTTTGGTTACCTCTTTTTCTATCGTCATACTCAAAATAGCGAGTGACACATTCGGCGTCGGAACACGTACGGAATTAGCAGTAAATTTTCCAGACAATTCAGGTAATACTTTTTTCAGGGCACTTTCTGCTCCTGTTTCAGTGATTACCATATTCAATGCAGCAGAACGTCCCCTGCGGTATTTTTTGTGATAGTTGTCAAGTAAATTCTGGTCATTTGTATAGGAGTGAACAGTTTCAATATGTCCGCGAACGATACCCAGCTTCTCGTGAGTAACCTTCAGGATCGGCATAATTGCATTGGTTGTGCAGGATGCTGCAGAAAAAATGTTCTCTGCTTTGATATCCACTGTTTTATGATTTACACCATGAACAACGTTTGGAATGTCTTTCGCCGGAGCAGTTAATAAAACTTTTGAAACTCCTTTGGATTTTAAGTGTCTGCTCAATTCCGCTCTGTCTCTGAACACACCTGTATTATCGATCAGCAAAGCATCTTTGATCCCATAAGCTGTATAATCAGCATCTTCAGGGTTTTTTGCATCGATCATGAAAACGGTATGGCCATTAATGATAAGTGCTTTTTTCTCCAGATCTTCGATAATGGTTCCAGGGAATTGTCCATGCACTGAATCCGTACGCAAAAGATCGGCACGTTTTACAATTTCCTCATCGCTGTTTCCGCGGGTTACGATAGCTCTTAATCTGAGTTGTTCACCTTTACCTGCCTGAGCAATTAGTTCACGTGCTGCCAATCGTCCGATACGACCAAATCCAAACAGTACAACATCTTTAGGAACAATTGTATGTTTCTTGCCTATGAATTCAGCGAGTTTATTTCTTAGAAAATCTTCTGGAGTTTTAAAGTTGGCACTTTCCTGCTGCCATTCAAATGCAAGTTTTCCGATATCAATACGTGCCGGACACATGTCAATTTTGGAAATTAATCCTGCCAGCATAACCGTATCCATTACTGTAATGGTTTTACCCACCACATTTTTTGCGTAATGATGAAGGTTCATCACCTCACTCGTACTTCTATCTACCAGTTGGTTCCTAAAAAGGATTAGTTCTATTGATTTTTCAAACCAAAGTTTACCGATATAATTCATCAGGTCAATGGCTGCTTTCTCGTGACCGATCCAGTCGTTTAATTCCTCTTCGTAAGAGTTATTTACTTTTCCCTTCGTAGGTTCCTTTGTTTCCAATGTCATAATTTTCTTTTTCCGAATGTTAATTAATAATTTGGTGACAGTAAAATTAAAAAATTAACCGCATAACCATCAGCGAAAAATTGTCTAATTTTTAACTGAGAGTTATGCGGTCATTTGCTTGTTTAAAACTGGTTCTTAACCGAGATACGATTTTAGCAATTTACTGCGGGAATTATGACGCAGCCTGCGGATTGCTTTTTCTTTGATTTGTCTTACTCGTTCTCTCGTAAGGTCGAATTTTGCACCGATCTCCTCCAGGGTAAGTCCGTGATTGATTCCGATTCCGAAGAATAATTTAACCACATCACGTTCTCTTTCTGTAAGTGTTGACAATGAACGTTCGATCTCGCGCTGAAGAGATTCATTCATCAGCATGTTATCTGCACGTGGAGAATCATGATTCACCAATACATCCAGTAAACTGTTTTCTTCTCCGTTTACAAACGGCGCATCCATGGATACGTGACGTCCGGAAACCCTCATTGTGTCAGCAACTTTATCCTGCGGTAGTTCAAGAACCTCAGAAAGTTCTTCTGCACTTGGCTCACGCTCGAATTGCTGCTCTAATTTTGAAAATGCCTTGTTGATTTTGTTCAATGATCCTACCTGATTTAACGGCAGACGCACGATACGGGATTGTTCAGCAAGAGCCTGAAGAATGGATTGACGAATCCACCATACGGCATAGGAAATGAATTTAAATCCGCGTGTTTCATCAAAACGTTTAGCTGCTTTGATCAAACCTAAATTTCCTTCATTGATAAGATCGGGAAGGCTTAAACCTTGATTCTGATATTGTTTCGCTACTGATACAACGAAACGAAGGTTGGATTTTGTTAGTTTTTCAAGTGCAGCCTGGTCACCCTCTCTGATCCTTTTTGCTAAGGATACTTCTTCATCGGCTGTAATCAACTCCTCGCGTCCGATTTCCTGAAGGTATTTATCCAGGGAAGCGCTTTCGCGGTTGGTAATTGATTTGGTTATTTTGAGTTGTCTCATGATAATTTCAGGTATTAAAAAAATGATACTCTTGACGGGTGCAAATGTAGTCTTCGACCCCCGTATAAACAACTTATTATAACATTTATTTCAGATTAAGATAACATAAGTTAACTTGCTGATTGTTAATAAATTGCCTTTTTGCTGACAAATTGCTTTTTTGCATCCATTAATGCATCAATTCAGTCGATAAAAGTGAATCAGGCGGTTGATAAGATTTTACATTCCAAAACCGTAATAGGCCCTCATCCCGTTCGGATATATACCCTCAATAAGCACACCACCTTTTTTGTTTTCAAGGGCAGTTTTTATGTCCTCCACTGAGTTGATTTTCTTCTTATCAACACCGGTTATAATAAACCCTTCACGAATTCCCGCACTTAACAATTTCCCTGCGTTAAGTTTTGTGACTTTTAATCCGTTCAGGATGTTTAATTTTTTCATGTCGGCCTCATTGATATTTTCAAAAGTAGCCCCTAAAGCGCTCACTACTTCAACTTTAGGTTTTTCAACTTTGTCAATCGTTCCATTTTTATTCTTCAGGATCACATTCATGATCTTTTCCTGATTATTACGCTTAAGTGTAACATTCACCTTGTCGCCAGGGCGGTAGCGGCTTACCTGCTCCTGCAATTCCGGAACATTATTGACATCAACATCACCTACTTTTGTGATAACATCTCCCTCTTTGATTCCGGCTTCTTCCGCAGAACCACCAACCGTTAAACCGTTTACGTAAACGCCTTTGATTTCTTTAATGGATTTTTCGCCGGCAAGTTTTGAATCCAGATCGCGTATACTTACACCAATAAATGCTCGCTGAACTTCACCGAATTCAACCAGATCAGCAACTACTTTACGTGCCAGGTTGACAGGTATGGCAAATGAATAACCTGTATATGAACCTGTATTGGATGCTATTGCTGAATTGATACCCACAAGTTCTCCCTTCGTATTTACAAGCGCGCCTCCGCTATTGCCCGGATTTACAGCAGCGTCTGTTTGTATGAAGGACTCAATTGGAAACTGTCCTTTACTCTGATCATTGTCCAGTATGTTAATATTTCTTCCTTTGGCGCTGATAATACCAGCAGTAACCGTAGATGTCAGATTGAACGGATTTCCAACTGCGAGAACCCATTCTCCCACTTTAACATGGTCCGAGTTGCCATAAAGGATAAAGGGAAGATTTGTTTCTTTGATCTTTAACAAAGCGAGATCTGTTGCCGGATCTTTACCTATCACTTCTGCCGTGTAGCTTCTTTTGTCATTCAATGTAATTTCAATTTTCTCCGCACCGTCCACTACGTGATTGTTCGTAACGATGTAACCGTCTTCTGTAACGATCACACCCGAACCTGTTGCCATAGGAGCTTCCTGCGGACGGGGAGCTCTCTGGCCGAAAAAGTCTCTGAACGGATCATAATTGTATTGGTTTTGCTGACTTTCCATCGAATACGTTGTTTTAACGTTCACAACCGCATGAACTGAAGAGGAAGCAGCGGCCGTGAAGTCTATGGCTGTTTCAGGCGTAACGGTAGAGTTCGCAAATTTTACAGGAATCTGATGAGTGATTTGCGAATGTGTAGATTTTGAATTCTCAAAAAGATGATTAAGACTTAACGCGGATATACCGCCAATGCTTGCTATAGCAAAAACACTTGCAATCTTTTTCATAGCTAAAATTTATAGGGGTTGTTTGTTTTGTAATTTCCTTGTTCAATAACACAAAAAATATTCCCTTAGTATTGATGTCACTTATTTTTAACAATAATTAACAGCGGTTTCCAAAGGATGTTTACCTTTACATGTTGGTATAAATGATCAACAGTTTAATCATTCAAATGTTCGGTAAATAACGTAATTAATAAATGAACTTTTTTAAAGAAAAGTCCCAGGGATTTATTTTAGGGTTGCTTGTCGGACTCCTTATCGCCGGAGGTTTTTTCATTCTTAAACTGGATGATTATTTTAAAGAATTGAATTTCTATAAAAAGGTTTCCGAAACTTTCGCAGCGGAATCTACTCAAACTGTTTCCTCGGAAAAGTCGGAGGAGATACCGGAGGAGAAAAAAAACAAATCTGCGAAAGTGATTCAAAATGACAATCAATCAGAAGAAAAGGACTCTGCACACATTTCCCGTTTGGAT
>JALYRR010000106.1 GCA_030855265.1 Bacteroidota bacterium
ATGTGGATCTGATCATCAATCCGCAAGTGAAAGAAACATTTGTGAAACGAACGAAAATGGTGAATACCATCCGTGATTTTTACAACGCGAAAGGATACCTCGAAGTGGATACTCCTGTATTGCAGGCCATTCCCGGTGGGGCTACTGCACGCCCTTTTGTAACGCACCACAACACATTGGATATGCCGATGTACTTACGCATTGCAAATGAATTATACCTGAAGCGTCTTATTGTTGGCGGATTTGATGGAGTATATGAGTTCTCAAGGAATTTCAGGAATGAAGGTATGGACAGAACACATAATCCGGAATTTACGGTGATGGAACTGTATGTTGCTTACAAGGATTATAACTGGATGATGGATATTACCGAAGAACTGATCGAAAAGATCGCAATGGATCTGAACGGAACCACGCAGGTACAGGTAGGAGATAAACTTATTGATTTCAAACGTCCGTTCAAACGTGTAACCATGTTCGAGTCGATCAAAGATTTTACGGGAATCGACATCAGTGAAATGGATGAAGATCAATTGCGATCAACATGCAAGCAATTGAATATTGAAACAAATCCAAGCATGGGCAAGGGGAAACTCATTGATGAGGTCTTCGGTGCTAAATGCGAAGGAAATTATATCCAGCCGACATTCATCACAGATTATCCTGTGGAGATGAGCCCGCTTACGAAGAAACACCGGAGCAAACCAGGACTTGTTGAGCGCTTCGAATTGATGGTGAACGGGAAAGAACTTGCGAATGCTTATTCGGAATTAAATGACCCCATCGATCAGCGCGAACGTTTCGAAGAGCAATTAAAATTGATGGAAAGAGGCGACGATGAAGCAATGTTCATCGATCAGGATTTCCTGCGTGCCCTGGAATACGGTATGCCGCCAACTTCCGGAATCGGCATTGGTATCGACCGTTTAGCAATGACGATGACAAATTCACCTTCCATTCAGGATGTGTTGTTTTTCCCTCAGATGAAACAAGAGATTGTTGCAAATACATCCGAATCAACAGTTGCGAACAAAGTAAATCATTCCGGAAAAGAAGAAGTTTCTCAATCTGATAATACAACTTCTGATGGCCTGAAGCCGGAGGAGATGAGGATACTGGAGGAAATCACAAATCAGGAAACGGCTACATTGGCAAGCCTGAGCGAGAAACTCGGTGTTTCAAAAAACCAGCTGCAGAAACTTATGAATTCATTGGAGGAACGTAAGCTTGTGCAGAGAGAAGGTCCGGTTTATAAACAATTGGTTTAATTGTTCTTCAGGATCATGCTGCAAGTGTTTAATCACAAATAAAGACGTTGAAAAGTTACAAGTGTTTTTTAGAGTTCGTCCGTAAGAATTACATGAGCTTTATCTGCCTTGTCATTTTTTATACTCTTTGGCTGATCTCACGATACGTTTCCACTTTTGATCCTGAACTTACTTCCTTCCCGGGAAGAATGATCGGTGAAGCAACATTGGATGGCTATGACATCGGTAAACGGCTGAGCCTTTTTTACAGATCAGGATTTATTTTCATTGCCAGTCTTTCAGTTTTCAGCTTCGGAATCTGGCGGCTGTCAAGGTTAAGTATTCAGATCCTGACATCTTCCGAATTTAAGATCCTGAATTATTCTTCGCTTGCCGGAATTACCTTTTTCTTTTTTGAGTTATGGACTCCCGGTTTTTCCGATTCATTCGAATTGATTTACTGTCTTCATAAGATCGTAATCGTCGGCTTTCTGCTGAAGTTTATTTTATTAAAGAATAAGAAGGAAAAGGATCTTCTGAATATTTCCTTTTATACCATTTCTTTGGTTTTGGGCGTAGGAGTTTTCTTTTTGATAAAGGAATTTTCAATGACGGCAAACTCCAGCTTTGTGCCTGAATTGTTCAGCGTAGTTGGAATTACAGTGTTGCTTTTATTAATAGCATTTTGTCTTTTAATGAAGCAGGGAAAAGAAATGAAACACCGCCTGAATGTATGGGCGTATGTTTTGGTTCCATTTAGCCTTATTCCTCTTTTCTCGTTTTTAAATATCGAACTTTACCTTATCCTCAACAGGAATCAGGTATACTGGCTTACACCCGGAATAATATATGTCATTATGCTTCTGGCAGCTTTTTCATTTTCTGCATACAGATACCGCAAGTATAAAAAAGTTGGTAGGCAAAAAGAACTGCAGAGAAAAGACCTGATCGGAAAATATTACCTGCCTCTCTTTATCATTGGTATTTCTGCTTTTACGTTATACGAGCCATTCATCCATGTTTCGTCGGAAATGTTTGAAGCAGGGAACAGGTATTTGCCAATAATGGAATTTCAGAAATTTGGAGTGATTCCCATTCTTGAAAAATTCAATTCGCATGTGCTCTCCGATATTTTTTTTCCTGCGGTTTATACTTTTTTCAATGGGTTGCAGGGCAGGGAAATATTTCTCTACGATTTCATTTACCATGTAATCGGTGCCTTGTTGGTTTATCATCTCATGTATCGTATTTCCGGAAATGCATTCATTGCCTTGTTTGTCGTTTTTCTTTTTCCCCTGACAGAATCATTGTTATCCGCCTATGCGATCATTGCGGTTATCGCCATCTATTCACTTCATAAGGTTTTACAAAGTCCACCGGATTTTAAAAAATATCTGGGACTCGCAACCTGTTTAGCTTTTTTACTTTTATGGAGGATCGACATCGGAGTTCCTGCATTAACTGCGTCCATTGTGATTCTTTTGATCTATCGTTTTGGAAGCGATGACTTCAGGATCGACTGGAAAATTCTTTTGAAAACGTTATTGGTTCTTTGCATCGTTATCTTATCCGCTATTCTGTTGATTAGCTTGAACCGCGACATGAACATTTTTGAAAAACTCTGGAGCGGATTCAATTATCTTACTTCTGCACAAACATACGGTTACACTGCTTATGGGAATGCCGCAGATTCAGTTTTCAAAATCCAGTATTTTATTTTCCCTTTAATTGCATTATTGCTGGGACTCACATTGGTGGTTTCTTTCAGAAATCACACGCTAACAAAGTCACGCAGCTTTCTTCATGTTGCCTTTCTTTTTCTAATCATTTATTACCTCTCCAATTTTCAAAGAGGCTTGGTGAGGCATAGTTTTCTGGAGGGGCACGACAATGCACTTTCAACGTTTGTGTTTTTTGTACTCAGCGGAAGCGTATTTATTTTCTTGAGAAAACGCACAATGATTGTCAGGTTTTCAGCATTCCTTGTGCTTTCAGTTATTCTGGTGATGAATTATAAATTTCCTGTTGTGAAGGAATTCAATAATTTATTTTCTCTCACCATGGTGAAGGCAAGGTCTCAGGAACCGCTTATTCTTCAGCCGGGCATCGTCCGAACAATTGACTCTGAGAATTTTGAAGAATCAAATTATGGAAGTTTCAAACGATTGATTTCATCTCAGCTGAGCGAGGTTCAGACATTTCATGATTTTTCAAACATGCCGATGTTATATTATTTCACAGGGAAAGTTTCGCCTTCTTATTTTTATCAGAATCCTCTTACTATTCACAATGAATATCTTCAAAAAAGTTTCATTTCTGAAACGGAAAAGTACGATGCTCCTTTCTTAATTTTTTCTCACTTTCCCGAAAACTGGTCAGATAACGTGGATGCAGTCCCCAACACAATGCGGCATTACAGGATGGCTGAATTCTTTTACCAGACATATAGCCCTTTTGTCATTTCGGATAGCCTGTGCATCTGGAAAAGAAAAGATTTTAATGCTGCGAATGTAGAACGTAACATCTTTACCTATTCAGCCAAAAAGGATACGAACAAAGCGTCTCAGCAATTTATCAGGAACATACATCCGGTAAAAGAAAAGCATTACGTTATGGAAATTGTTTATCAGGAGAATGTACCTTCCGTAACTTTAGTTGATCATAAAATCAGCAATAAGCTGGTCCCTTCAAATATTGATCTGAATAGCAGAATTGCCTATTACATTATTTCAGACAAGCAGGAAGATTTCTCAATATGTGTTAACGCTGATTCTGATTTAATCTCCGCAAAAATGACGGAGCATGATTACATCCCTGACTTTTATTCGCGATTGCCTCAATGGGATGATCTGCATAAACTGCCATACATCTGGGCCGCTTATGATGATTCTGTTAGGACGGAACAGGAAATAGTTTCATTGGTAAACTCTGCGGTGGTGCTGAAGAAGGATTTACAATTCTTTAATTTTAACGAATCAATCGACAAGCGTTCCGGAAATACAGTTATGATTTCAATGGATGTAATGAATGAAAAAGAGCTTCAGGCTGAATTGCTGTATGGAAGCAAATCAAAAGGATTCCAGGGAGGCTTTAAGTTTTTAATTCCGCCCGGGAGCGGAACCAGAGACTTTGCTGTGAGAGTGAGTTCACAATACAACTGGTACGATCCCACTGTAAATTATTTAGCGTTGATGATGAAAGGGGAAGAAGCGGTTACATTAAGCAGTCTTAGAATACTTAAAAGTAAATAAAATGAATTGTAGCATTTGCGGATCTAAAAAGGTAGAAATTGTTTTTAATCTTACTCCTGAAAGGCAGATTCTTCAGTGCAATCAATGTGGTGTTGAGTTTCTGTTTCCACAACTGAACGATAAAGAGCTGGAGACCTTGTATTCCGAAAACTATTATGCAGCATGGGGTGTAAGCGGGTCAACAGAAAATCAGAGCACGCGCCAGATGAAAATTGAAACTTTCAAACTTCGCCTGAAGCTGATTCAGAAATATGTAAGCTCGGGTTCTATATTGGATGTAGGTTGTGCAACGGGGTATTTTCTTGAAGCAGCAGTTGATTTGGGATTTAAGCCATATGGTGTGGAGTTTTCCGAATACTCATCGGGTATTGCTAAAAAGAAATTCGGAGAAGAAAATGTGTTTTTCGGAACGCTTGAACAAAGTAATTTCGAAAAATCTGCTTTTGATGTCATTGCGATGTCTGACCTGATCGAACATGTTCGCATTCCGGAACAAACACTCAGGAAGGCAGCTTTTTTATTGAAGGATGATGGAGTCATCATGATCATGACTCCCGATACGAAAACGCTCTCAAACAATCTGATGAGGAAACGTTGGACCCATTATAAACTCGAGCATTTCTTTTATTTCAGTCATTCATCGATGAGCTATCTGGCAGATCGCTGCGGGTTGAAGATCGTTTATTATGAACGTTCCAAAAAGGCATTGAACTTAGAGTATTTACATACACAATATAAAGTGTATTCTCATTGGCTTCTTTCGCCACTGACGAAATTACTTTACACGATTGCTCCCAAAGGGCTGCGTGAAAAGAATTTTTATTTTTCAATTGGAGAGATGGTAGTCATTCTAAAAAAAAACGATCCTGAAACTAAAAACTAAGTTATTAATTGACCGTTGGGTTGGCCTTCCACTAGTCGGACTGCTGAATGTACTTGCCAGGTTCCTTGGTATGATCCTTCGCATTGATCATTCACTGGAAAGGAAAGTACATCGAATAGCTGTATGCAAGTTTGTAGGAATGGGCAGCATCGTTCAATCAACTCCTTTGCTGAAAACCCTCCGTAAAAATTTCCCGGATGCCTGGATTGTTTTTGTAACAAACAAATCCAACAGACTGTTGTTCGATTTAATTGATGAAGTGGATGAGGTGATCACTATTTCAGACAAAAGCATTTTCTCTTTGGTGCATAGCAGTTTTAGGATGGTCTGGAAATTATGGAGGAACCGGCCGGATGTTTTCATTGATCTTGAGATCTATTCAAATTACAGCAGCGTGATCACAACCTTAAGTTTGTCGAGGAACCGGATGGGGTTTTTTAAGGACGATAAAACATATCGGAAAGGAATGTACACCCACATGATGTTCTACAACCTCAAAGCTCCTGTTTCCAATACCTATTTGCAGTTTTCTAGGTTGATGAATTGTAGGGAGATAGTCCAGGATGTTTCTTTAAACAGATCCCGCATCAGTGATCAGGAAATCATTTCCTTGCGTGAAAAGCTGGAATTAGGTACGAAGCCTTACCTGCTGATCAATCCAAATGCCTCTGACTTAAGGCTGGAAAGACGATGGCCGGCAGAAAAAGTGATCGCCCTGATAAACTCCATTTCGCAGGAGTATAACAGTTTTCATCTTGTCCTTATCGGAGACAAAACGGAATCTGAGCACGTGAAGTTAATTACCTCGAAACTGGATGCGAATGTTTCGGTGATCGATTCCTCCGGAAGGATGAGTCTGCGTGAATTGATCGTACTGATCGGATTTGCGGATCTCCTTGTTACGAATGATACCGGACCCATGCATCTTGCCTTTGCTTTAAGAACAGCCACTGTTTCCTTATTCGGCCCTTGCACCCCTCAGCAATACGGCGGGACAGAAAAAACGATCTCGATTTATAAAAATCTTTATTGCAGTCCATGTGTGCATGAATTTATTATTCCTCCATGTAAAGGAGATAATCAGTGCATGAAAAAGATAGACGTATCAGAAGTAGCGGAAGCGATAAGGAAAGCGCTGAAGAATGACTTCATTTCTGCCGAAAAGAATCAAATTGATTATAGGCATCTGAATGGAGAAGCTCTTGGGATGGTGGTACGATAAAATTCCGTAATTTTCAATTCTTAAAAAACGACAATGGCAGAAGGTTTAAAAATAGCAGTAATAGGAGGAGGCAGTTGGGCCACAGCCATTGTGAAGATGTTATGCAATAATTCTGCTCAGGTTCATTGGTGGGTCCGGAATACGGAGACGGTTGAACACATTCGTAAATTCAAACACAATCCAAATTACCTTACTTCTGTTGAATTCGACCCCAACAAATTATTGCTGGATACCGATCTGAAATCCATTGTAACAAAAGCTGATGTATTGATCATGGCGATCCCTTCTGCCTTCCTTAAAGATGCATTGTCCGGCCTTACTTCAGAAGATTTTAAAGGCAAACAAGTGTTTTCTGCGATAAAGGGAATTGTCCCGCAGCACAATTTAATTGTTGGTGAGTTTTTTAGCTCAGAATACAAGCTCCCGATGCAGAATATTGGAGTTATTACAGGCCCTTGCCATGCGGAAGAAGTAGCGATGGAAAAACTATCCTACTTAACGGTCGCTTGTCAGAGCAGTGAAAATGCATCTTTCGTAGCTTCACAACTGAATTGCCGGTATATAAAAACAACCGTTTCCGATGATATTTACGGAACAGAATATTCTGCCGTATTGAAAAATGTTTTTGCGATCGCAAGCGGAATTTGTCATGGTTTGGGATACGGGGATAATTTTCAGGCCGTATTAATTTCAAATGCTATTCAGGAGATCAAACGATTTGTGGATGTTGTTCACCCCATTGACCGCGATATCAAGAGTTCCGCTTATCTGGGAGACCTTCTTGTAACTGCGTATTCACAGTTCAGCCGCAACAGGACGTTCGGCGGAATGATTGGGAAAGGATATTCCGTAAAATCTGCTCAGTTGGAAATGAATATGGTTGCGGAAGGTTACTACGGTGTGAAATGCGTTCACGAGATCAACAAACAATACAATGTGGATATGCCGATCACTACCGCTGTTTATCATATATTGTATGAACGCATTGCTCCGGCGATTGAAATGAAATTGCTTACCGATAAATTATCTTAATCGCTCTTCGTGTTTTTTGCAAAGTAATCAAACACAATTTTTCCTTTGGATTTCCCCACCACTCCTGACAAATCAGCTTCGGTTGCTTCCTTTACCTTTTTGACGGATTTAAAATGCGACAGTAGTTTTTGCGCGGAGGACGTACTGATCCCAGGGATTTCAGTTAGTTCTGTTTTCAGAGTGCCCTTATCTCTTTTACTCCGGTGGTGAGTGATGCCAAACCGATGTGCTTCGTCACGGATCTGCTGAATGATCTTAAGCGATTCGCTTCGCTTATCAAGATACAGCGGGACAGGATCATTTGGGAAATAGATCTCTTCCAGTTTTTTAGCGATACCGATGATCCCTATTTTGCCCCGGAGTCCGAGTTTTTCAAGGCTTGATAGTGCGGAGCTTAATTGTCCTTTTCCTCCATCTATTACGATAAGTTGCGGTAATGGTTGTTCCTCTTCCAACGCCCTTTTGTATCTTCTGAAGATGATCTCTTCCATGGATGCAAAATCATCGGGACCTTCTACCGTTTTAATATTGAAATGCCTGTAATCCTTCTTGCTTGGTTTTACATCTTTAAAAACAGTCATGGCTGCCACCGGGTAAGCTCCCTGAAAATTTGAATTATCAAAACATTCAATATGACGGGGTTCCTCCTGCAAACGGAGATCCTTTTTCATTTGATCAAGTATGCGCTTCGTGTGCCGTTCCGGGTCGATAAGGCTTTCCTGCCTGACCTTCTCTTTTCTGTAGTATTCTACATTGCGTTCGGATAACTCCAGCAAATGCTTTTTATCACCCCGCTGCGGAATGATGAATTCAATGCCGGGAAATTCCGTGTCAATTTTTATAGGGACAATGATCTCCCTTGCATCACTGTTAAAGCGTTCGCGTAATTCCGCTATCGCAAGAGTGAGGAGCTCTTCATCACTTTCTTCCAGTTTCTTTTTCATCTCAATAGTGTGTCCCTGAACGATCGCACCATTCATGACCTTGAGGAAGTTTACGAATCCGTAATTTTCATCACTTACTATCGAGAAAACATCCACATTGTTGATGGAAGGATTTACAACCGTAGATTTACTCTGGAATTTCTCAAGCATATCCAGCTTCTCTTTTACCTGTTGCGCTTTTTCATATTCCATTTTTTCTACATGCAATTGCAACAATCCTTTCAGATGTTTTGCGACCGTGCTGCTATTGCCTTTAATGATCTCTTTCACCTGGAAAATGGTAAGGTTGTAATCTTCCTCTGATTCCTTTCCGACGCAAGGCCCTTTGCAATTGCCTAAATGATATTCGAGACAGACCTTGAATTTTCCTGCGGCAATATTTTGTGGTGTGAGATTCAGGTTGCAGGTCCGTCGGTTATAAAGTTGTTTGATAAGGTCGAGTACCATGTGCATCACTTTGACCGAGGCATAAGGTCCGAAGTACTGCGAGCCATCCTTAACAACATTACGTGTAGGAAAGATTCGTGGAAACCGTTCGTTTTTGATGCAGATCCATGGATAGGTCTTGTCATCTTTTAAATTGATGTTGTACTTCGGCTGGAATTTTTTAATGAGGTTATTCTCGAGAAGAAGCGCATCCAGTTCGGTATTGACAATGATAAATTTGATGTCAGCGATTTTTTTGACCAGCACCCTTGTTTTTCCATTCTCAAAAACATCTTTATTGAAATAGGAGGAAACCCTTTTCTTCAGGCTTTTTGCTTTGCCGATGTAAATGATCTTTCCTTCAGCGTCATAATACTGGTACACGCCCGGATTATCAGGAAGTGTTTTCAGGAGGCTTTGGATATTATCAGGAGTTTTCAATCCATGTAAAGATAAAAACAAAAACGCCCGGCTGATGAAGGCCGGGCGTTTAATTATGAGTGATTGAATTATCTATTCAGTGTGATCTTTTTTGTAATGGTTGAGTCGTTGTTGTGAATGCGTATGAAATAACTTCCATTTGCTTCAGACGATAAATCAACAATGTGTTTCACGCTTGAGGAAACCTCAGAAGAATAAACCACTTTTCCGATAATGTTGAAAACAGTGATGGATGTTTTTCCGCTGATACCATCCACAGTAATGTTCCCTGTGGCAGATGGATTCGGATAGATCGTAGTTTCAGCAAAAGAAGAATTGGTGATTCCAGTAGCAAGAATAGTAAATGTGACACATGAAGTATCTGTGCAGGCGTTTGCTGACATTCCCGTAAGACAAGCAGTGTAGGTTCCTGGCATGTAGGTGTGAACACTGTTTGGAGTAGGAGCAGTTGGGGAACCGTCACCATAATCAATGAAATGGGTATATGGTGCAGACCCGTTATTTGAACTTCCTGTGAAAGTAACTACGTTTCCTGCAACTGAAGCAGAAAGCATTGTGGCGATTGAATCAACAAACACGGAAGATGTATAAGAACCCGTATTGAACATATTGTCAGAAACGGTTAAAGTTACAGAAAATGAACCGCCGGTTGCATATAAGTGGGTTGGGTTCTGAGTAAGGTCAACCGCGCTTCCGTCACCAAAATTCCAGGCCCATCCGATGATGGTTCCAGCAGTGCTTGAAGAAAGATCTGTGAAAGAAGTTGCAGTACCAAAACAAGCGGTGGTTGCAGAAAAATTAGCAGTAACCGGTGATCCTGTTGATGGAACTGCAGTGGCAGAAAGATTCACATCATCAATCCGGAAATTAGTTGTACCAGAGGTTGGTGTTCCTGTTCCGGCATAACCATAGATCCGAAGTGTAAGAGGAGTGTTTGCTGCTCCTGCAACACTAAATGTTTCCATGCGTAAACCCCAGGTAGAAGCAGGCGTGTTAATCGTATCGCCGGCTACTTCAGTGGCATAAGCGTCAGCGCTTGTGCGGATGCTGTATTTTTTAGGCCCTGTTGATGTAGAACGTGATCCGAAAGTGATTCCCGACAGATCCACATAATAACCAGTTGCAGGTGTAAGTGTAATTTCAAAGAAGGCGCTGCCAGTAACTGCATTTACTGTAAAATCGAGAGCACCTGTTCTTGCAGGAGTTCCGGCATTACCTCCGGCGCTGAAGCCGGGATAAATAGAAGAAACAGAAACAGAGGTGATAAGCGGAGAAGTTGGCGTTCCAAAAGGATTTCCTCTTTTAAGTGAATCTACAGAAAGGTTAGCTGGAATTCCTGAGGTTGGATAGGCCAGAGTAGTTCCAAAGTCCCAGTAGATCTGAGAAACACCCGTTGTAGAAATACATAACAGTGAAAATAATACGATCGCTGTTAATTTTTTAGTAATTGTTCTTATCATGTTTTTGGTTTTTTAGAATAGTCTTGTAAAGGTAAGAAATATAAAAGCGTTCAATGTTTATTTATTGTTAAATGATGACATGGTTCTTTGCAGTCCAATGGTTGCAAAACCCAAGATCATATCCGCTGCGAGTTGAATCCGGGGCTCAATAAGTTTGTTATCCTCCTGCGACCATTTTCCGAGTACATAATCCACTTGCTTTCCTTTTGAAAATTCATTTCCCACTCCGAAACGCAAACGTGCATAATCGGGGGAGGTTAGAACTTCCTGAATGTTTTTTAATCCATTGTGCCCTCCGTCGCTTCCTTTTCCTTTCATGCGGAGAGAGCCTAGTGGAAGTGCCAGATCATCCGTAATAACTAGCAAATTTTCCTTGCTGATCTTTTCTGCCTGAAGCCAGTAATTGATTGCTTTCCCGCTAAGATTCATATAAGTGGTAGGCTTGATGAGGATCAGTGTTTTTCCTTTGAATTTGTATTCGGCCACAGCAGCATGACGATCGCTGCGGAATGTAAGATCATTCTTTTTTGCAATATGATCCAGCACCATAAACCCGATGTTATGCCGCGTATGATCATACTCTTCACCGATATTCCCAAGTCCGGCTATTAAAAACTTACTCATGTCGCAATTCTGTTTAACTGTTCAAAAGTAATGATTTCAGAGCGAGAAAATAAAAAAGGCCGGCGAACACAAGATCCGCCGGCCTTTTAAAATTTAAGATTACTTCTTAGCTGGAGCAGCAGCTTTAGCAGCAGCCGGAGCAGCAGCTTTAGCGGCCGGAGCAGCAGTTTTTGCCTCTTCAGCAACAGCAGCACGTGTAGTTTGAACTGAAACAACAGTGATATTCTGAGCATTCAGCATCGTTAATCCGTCAAGTTTAATATCGCTTACACGAACACCGTTACCGATTTCTAATTTGTCGATAGCGATATCAATTGAATCAGGCATTTTTTCAACAAGTCCTTTTACTTTCAACGTTTTCAGCTTCTTTACAAGCTTTCCACCGTTTCTTACTCCCGGAGAAGTCCCGGTTGTTTTAACAGGGATGCTCATCGTAACTGCTTTTCCTGAAATCAGTTCAAGAAAATCCACATGTAGAAGTTTGTCGGTCAATGCATGAAATTGCGCATCCTGCATGATAGCATGGTATTTTTTTCCGGCGATGTCAAGATTAACCGTGTTAACCTCCGGTGTGTAGATCAAATTTTTAAAGTCTGCTGCAAGAACAGAAAAGTGAACTTGTTCTTTGCCTCCGTAAAGTACACAAGGTACCTGTTCGCCATTTCTGAGCGACGTTGCATCTTTTTTCCCTACGCTCGCACGTGGCGAACCGCTAATAGATACTGATTTCATTTGTTTATTGTTTTTATGCCTTTCGTTAGCGTCTTCCGTCCGGCTGTTTTTATTAATTGACGCAATATATTGTTCAGTTTAACTTACAATGAAGTTGGAGCTGATGGATTCATAATTATGTACACTATGTAATACTTTTGCAAAAAGATCGGCAACAGATACAACTTTAATTTTGCTGCATTCCTGTTTCAAGGGAATTGTATCCGTTACAACCAATTCTGTGATCTTTGATTTTTCAAGATTTTCGTAAGCCTTTCCGGAAAGAACTGCATGAGTACACACCGCTCTTACGCTGTTGGCTCCGCGATCCATCATCATATCAGCCGCTTTTGTTAAAGTGCCACCTGTATCAATCAGATCATCTACCAAAACGATGTCTTTTCCTTCCACTTCCCCGATCACCGTCATGCTGT
>JALYRR010000107.1:0-7359 GCA_030855265.1 Bacteroidota bacterium
GGTATCGAGACTCTTTAAAATTTAATTTAACAACCTGGGTAAAATACCGGCCTTCCTGATGTTCAAGAAAAGAGTAAACACTGTCAAAAAAAAGACATTACAATTCTTTCAGCTTATAGTGAGGGGCCCCTGTAAGCGGCCCCCACTATATTTACTGAATAAATTGATTTTCTTAATGAACAACTACCAGCTTGCGCATGGACGATCCTTTTTCAGTGATGGACCTTACCATATACACCGGGTACATTGTCGTCCGGGCTTAAAATTTGTGAAGTGCCCAATAAGGGGAGGAACATTACTGCAGCCGCCAATTTATTAATTCTTGCATATTTTTTCTTCATAGGTATAATTATTTCCTATCAATTATTGTGGAGTTATGGTTATTCTTATAACCGAATTGGTCAATATGCTACTAAATGCGACAATGGTTTTTTGTTGATTTTCAACTAATTTAATTCTTTCCCATTTCTTTCATTGTCTTTTCTTTCATTTCTTCCATCATTTTCTTTGCTTTCATCATGTCCTCGGGTGTAATAATTGAAGATGGTTTATCCGCATCAGCCGTGTTTCCCTTCGCAACATCAAATTGCAATTTTTCCATGTAAGCTGGTTTGCCACCGTTTATCATATCCTTAACTGCGGTTGCATAAAAATCTCTTGCGCTCTTTACATCTTTTTTGCCGGTTATAATATCATTGGCAAGATTGATAGCAAGAAAATTTGCTCCTTCTTTATCACAACGTGCAGAAATTTCTCCGTTTGTGCGGTTACACACTACACTTCCATCATACTTGGACAGATCACTGAATTTTTCCTGAGGTACTTTGTAATCAATACACTGTTCCATTACATCGGTATGAGGCATTGGAAAATCATGCTTAACTTCTTTCGCATACACTACGGTTCTTTTCCATTGACCGGTATTTTTCCACATCATCATGGTCTCACTTTTTTCTGCAGGTTCACCATATTGTTTTTTCATCATCATTACTGCCATTTTTGAAGCATCTGACCATCCCGCCATGTCATCCATCGGCTCTGAAGTATTTTTTTCGACTTGTGAAGCCACTGCTTCTTTTGTTGATGTTAAATTTGCAAGGGCCACTGCGCCTATGGCGACTACTGCTACTGCGATAAGAATGTTTTTTTTCATTTTTTTAGAGTTTTAAATTATTAATTGATTTTTAGAATTGATTTTTATGCTGCCATGCTTTTGCATTCTTCAGCACAAGAGCGACAAGTTGCTGCACATTTTTTACAGCTTTCATTGTTGTGCTTTTCGCATTCGCCGGCACAAGCCTCGCAAGCCTCAATGCAGGCTTGTAGCGATTTTGACATGTTTGCTGAATGGGTTTCACAATCTGCATTGCACTGCTTGCATTTTTCAGAGCAGTCATTACATAAACGGATACATGTGTCCATTCCGGATTTTCCTTTACAGTCAGTTGCACATGCTGTGCAATCATCAGAACATTGGCGACAAGATTCTATGCAATGTTCAATTGCTTCTTTGGTTTCTTTCATTTAATTTGGTTTTAAATTCAATTTATCTTTTCAATTATCACAACATGTGATGAAGGTTTTTTTTATCTTACAAAATCATTCCAAGAGTTAAATCGTTTGAAACTCCTTGTGGGCTTAAAATGTTGCTGAAGATTAAAATCCATCGTGGGGCAAAACTGATACAGATTCCATTTCCCAATACATATTAAGAGACATAAAATACACAGATCTGTGTATTTTATTCTCGGCGGATGCAGAAAGAATTTTTACCGGAGAACTCTTGGTTGACGACCTTAAAATTTAATGCGGATTCAAAAGCGGGTTTCAAAAAACATTTCAAAGCATTTAACCGGAAGCTAATCCCTAAAAAGGTACTCTAGTTAATTCGACCATTCCGAATATGAGGTATTCGTTCCCCAACAATCGATACTCAATAAAACCCGAGACCCACAAATTAACAACAGGAACAAGCACTACAGTTTAGAACTGAAAGGAATGAAAATTGTTCTTTCATGGCTTGTATATTTTAATTCAGCCGGACGAAACAATGAAAATAATTAATAGTGATAAAGTAAACTGGCCCAAGCTCTTTTTGGAAAACAAATTTATTGTCGTTAATTATCAGCCTGAAGTTGATTGCAGTGGCTGTGCGGAAATGAATAATTTGTTTCAGAAAATGTCGGATACACATGAATTCGATGATATCAAATTTCTATGGATAGATTCAAGGAACAATCCGGTGGCTGAACAGTTCATCAAAAAGAGGCAGCTTCCGTTTATCGCTGTTTTTAAGGAAGGCTTCCTGGTGGAATGCGATAATATATCAGATGAAAAGGGGTTGAGAGCAATGCTCAAACGTTTGTTTTCATTTAAATTTAAATTTTAAACTTAAAATTCAAGTTCATGTCGGTAATCGAAACATCTGATTCCTTTCTTTTCCTGCAGGTTGCGGAAAATGACCGTGTTATTCTTAAATATCATACAGCAGATTGCGGGGATCCCTGTATTAAAATGATTCCGATTTATGAAGAATTGTCGGATGATTCGAAGTATAAGAATGTCATATTCCTGGTAATTGATGCGGATGATAACCCAATGGCTAAAAAACACATTCTGGACAAAAAACAACCGGTGATCACCTTGTATTATAAAGGAAAATTACTGGATAGCAGACATGCCTCTACAAAAGAAGGGGTTGAATCCCTGCTTGAAGAGTTGCTAGGAGTTAAGTGATCAGCAGGTCTTACCCAGCCATTATAAATGGATCCAGAGATAAATTCAAAGTTATTTTCCCTTAATTTTACTTCTTAATTACGCTTAAAATTGATTCAATCTTTCTGCACTCTTTCTGTACACATCGATTATGAAAAAAATAAATTCCAGCAAAGATTCTAAGGAACTAAAAGCAAACTTAGAATCCGACCTTCGCTTCAGGGAATTGGCCAATAGCTTACCATTAGTTGTCTGGACCGCTTCACCGGATGGAAATCTAACATTCATTAGTCAGCAATGGGAAGAGGAATATGGAAATCCGATCGCGGAAAGTCTGGGAACAGGCTGGGCCAATTGTGTTCATGCAGACGATATCGCGAATGCAGCCAGCGCATGGGCTTTTTCTCTGGAATCTGGAACGAATTACGAAACAGAATTTCGAGTTCAACATAAAAACGATGGTTATCACTGGATCCTAGTCCGTGCAAAACCGATTCGCACTGAAAAAGGAACAATCATTTCCTGGACAGGCTCCAATACTGACATTCAGGATAAAAAACTAAACGAGAAAGCCTTAAAAGAAAGTGCTGAACAATTCATGTCGTTGGGAAACAGTATTCCGAATCTTGCGTGGATGGCGGATGCCGAAGGCTGGATCTATTGGTACAATAATAAATGGTATGAGTATACAGGGACAAAACCTGAAGATATGGAGGGCTGGGGCTGGCAGTCGGTCCATGATCCCAATGAACTTCCTCATGTCCTTGAACGATGGCAAAGTTCCATTGCGAATGGCGAACCTTTTGAAATGGTGTTTCCGCTTAAAGGTGCAGATGGTAAATTCAGACATTTCCTGACGAGAGTGCTTCCGGTTTTGAATTCAGAAGGCAGGATCACTCACTGGTTTGGAACAAATACCGATGTGACAGAACAAAAACTGACCGAAAACAGGCTGAAAGAGAATGAACAAAATCTGCGAAACACAATTATCCAGGCTCCCGTTGCCATGTGTATTTTAAAAGGCCCTGATTACGTTGTTGACCTTGCAAATGCGCGGATGATCCAATTATGGGGAAAAAGCCCTGAAGAGGTTCTCGACAAACCCATTCTTGAAAGCCTCCCAGAAGTCAAGGAACAGGGATTTGATGTCTTACTCGAAGGTGTTTATACAACAGGAAAGACCTATTCCGCAGAAGGCGTGCCTGCAACTCTCACCAGAAACGGAAAGCCCACCACCACCTACGTCAATTTTGTTTTTGAAGCTTACCGCGAACTGGATGGTACTATTTCCGGTATTCTTGCAGTGGCAATTGATGTTACCGCAGAAGTGATAGCGCGTCAAAAAATTGAGGAGGTTGTAGCAGACCGGACCAAAGATCTTGCAGATGTAAATGATAATCTAAAAAAATCGAATGCTGAACTGGCTCAGTTCGCTTACATCGCCAGCCACGATCTACAGGAACCTTTACGAAAGATCAGCACGTTTTCAGAATTGCTCGAAAAAAGCATGGGAAGCGAATGGGATGCACAAGCAAAAAATTATCTGAGTAAGATTAGGAATTCATCCAAACGAATGAATACCCTCATCAAGGATATATTAGCTTATTCCGAACTAGAAAAAGACAGTGAACATTTTGCTCAGGTTGACCTGAATAAAACAGCTGATGATATCCTTGCTGATTATGAAGTTCTTGTAGAACAAAAGAAGGCAACCATCACTTTTGAAAATCTCCCGATCCTTGAAGCTATTCCATTACAAATGTCCCAGCTATTCGGAAACATGCTTGGCAATGCACTGAAATTTACAAAACCGGATACAAAACCCGTGATCCTCGTATCTTCTACACCGCTAGACAAAACAGAGATTGAAAACAATTCCGGCCTTGACCCGACAAAAGAATACATAAGGCTCCGTTTTTCAGATAACGGGATCGGATTTAAAAAGGAATATGCAGAACAGATCTTTAATATTTTCCAACGACTTCACCGGCGAACAGAATTTGACGGAACAGGAATCGGTTTGGCTATCTGTAAAAAGATCGCATTGAATCATCATGGACTGATCAGTGCAGATGGAAGTTTGGAGAATGGTGCAGTTTTCAATGTTATTCTGCCGGTTCATCAGACTTCGTAATCCGAAGCGAGATGGAGTACATTCAACTAGAAACTAAAGAAGTCTTTTTTTAAATTGTCATTTCCCCACGAAGAGAGGTGCTCAGCATTTTTTCTGCTTTCTTTCCGGATGCCTGACCCAGAACAAACATCAGCTTGGCAACAGCTGCTTCCGTAGTCATATCTCCTCCACCAATAACACCTGCCTTTTTCAAACCAGCACTGGTTGCATATTTCCCCTGCTCTACTTTTCCGGCATTGCACTGACTGATGTTCAAAACTGGAAATCCTTTACTGATCGCCTTTCCCATGGACTCAAGAAACCATTTTTGAGTGGTGGCATTGCCGGAACCGAATGTTTCGAGGATCAGACCTTTTAATTTTTTAACTCCGAGTAAAGCATCAACCACTTCCTTTGAAATCCCGGGAAAGATCTTCAGGATCGCGATGTTGGATTCGAGTTGAGTATGCACTTTTAATTTTTTTGTTCCATTTTTCAGCAAGGCAGAATGATTGTATTTAAGGTGCACACCGGCTTCCGCAAGGATAGGATAATTTGGAGATTGAAACGCCTGAAAATGTTCTGCATTGAATTTATGCGTCCGGTTACCTCTGTACAACTGATATTCAAAATAAATGCACACTTCTGAAATCACCGGCTTGCCTTTCACCTTAGCCGCTGCAATTTCTATGGCTGTGATCAAATTTTCTTTTCCATCGGTCCTGATCGTTCCGATGGGCAGTTGAGAACCTGTTAAAATTACGGGCTTACTTAAATTCTCCAACATAAAACTCAGAGCTGAAGCTGTATAAGACATGGTATCACTTCCGTGGAGGATCACAAAACCATCGTGCTTCGAATAATTCTTTTCTATGGTGGTGGCGATCCTCACCCAAACATCAGGATGCATATCGCTGGAGTCAATTGGTTTCTCAAAAGAGACCGCGGCTATGTCCACATCAAATTTATTCAACTCAGGGATCTGATCGCTCAGGTGTTTAAAATCGAAAGGCTTGAGTTGCCCGGTTTTGGCGTCCTGCATCATGCCGATTGTTCCACCGGTATAAATAAGTAATACTTTTGATTTGCTCATACTATCATTTTTATTTCATTAGGATCTGAACTCTCAGATTCCAAAAACATATTTTGAATTTTCTGATGTTACTGAAGCGACTTCCTCCACACTGATGTTTTTTATTTCAGCGATCTTTTTTGCAACCATTAATAAATAATCCGGTTCATTTCGTTTGCCTCTGAAAGGTACCGGAGCGAGATAAGGCGCATCGGTTTCAAGAACAAGATGCCTCAGATCAATTGCATCTACCACCTTATCCAAGCCTGAATTTTTAAAGGTAACCACACCACCAATTCCCAATTTAAAATCTCCCGCTGCGATCACCTGTTCTGCCTGCTCTACATTTCCACTGAAACAATGAAAGATCGCTTTGATTTTTTCATTTTTAAACTCGTTCACGATTTCCATCACTTCATCAAACGAACTCCGGGAATGAATCACATAAGGAAGGCTGTATTTTGCGGCAAGTTGAATCTGACGTCTGAAAGCATCCTGTTGCTGCACAAAAAAGGTCTTATCCCAATATAAGTCGATACCGATCTCCCCAATTGCAATGAACTTTCTTTTGTTCATCCAGTCTTCAACTATTTCGAGCTCGTTCTTATAATCTGCATTGACTGAGCAAGGATGTAAGCCCATCATCGGAAAACAATTCTCCGAGAAATTCCTTTCTACCTCCAGCATTCCTTCAATAGAACTACTGTCGACATTGGGCATAAACAATCTCGTGACACCCTGATCGAGTGCCTTTCGGATCAAGATGTCCCTGTCAGTATCGAACTCTTTTGAATATAAATGGGTATGTGTATCAGTCAGGATCATAGTACAATATTACAATTTCTTAGCAAGCCAGTTCGTCTATTTTTTTATCTTTGTTAAGATGAAAACGCTGATATCTTCCATCCTGCTCCTGTTAATTCACTTCCTCTCCTCCTGCACAAAATATGAGGATGGGCCGGGATTCAGCCTGCTTACAAAAAAATCGCGTCTGGCAAATACATGGAGAGTGGAAAGCTTTTTCCTCAACAACAACGATGAAACATATAACTACCGCATATTCATTACGAAGGAAGAACTTACATTCAGCCGGTCCGGGGATTACAGTTACAGCGAATCAGCAACCTGGTCCTGGGCAAAGGCGGACGACAAAGGCTCCTGGGAATTCAGAGAGCAAAAAGAGGAAGTGAACATGATCTCAGAAGATGGCAGCAGCAAAAACTTTCGCATCTTAAAGTTAAAGAACGATCAGCTATGGCTGGAACGAAGGGTTTCACCGGATTCATTGGTTGAATTGCACTATGTACCCCTTACAGACAACTAATTAAATGGCCGGAAAGATTCCTTTTAAATCCGGTCAATAATCATTAAATTTGTTCTATGCATTCTATCGGCAAATCTCTTATTATCGATATCAAACAGGTTACCAAGCGTAATCCGGAATAGTATTCTCTTTACT
>JALYRR010000107.1:7369-12649 GCA_030855265.1 Bacteroidota bacterium
ATCCGTTTTCATTTAACTTTTAACTTCTTCAAATGCCGATATACCATAAACTGGGGACTTTTCCTCAAAAGCGACACACCATCTTTGAAAAACCGGGCGGAGGTTATTATTACGAACAACTGTTTGGAACGGAAGGTTTTCATGGACATGCTTCTCTTCTTTATCATACCCATCGCCCCACACAGGTAAAAGAGATCCTGAAATCCTACAGTGTTGAACCGAAAATAGCCATCGGAAAAAACATAAAAGCCTTATTGCTGAAAGGGTTCGACTTAAAACCCGCAGATGACTTTCTGGAGAGCCGCAAAGCATTGCTTGTCAATTCGGATTGTATCATCGGACTTGCCGCACCGCGCAAAAGCCTGACCGAATACTTCTATAAGAATGCCGATTCTGATGAACTTCTTTTTATACACAAAGGAAAAGGAACCCTGAGAACATTTATGGGGAACATTCCTTTTGAATATGGAGATTACCTCATCATTCCCCGGGGGATGATCTACCAAATCCAGTTTGATACGACGGAGAACCGCATTTTCTATGTAGAATCAAAACATCCGTATTACACGCCGAAGCGTTACAAAAATTCATCCGGTCAGTTGCTTGAACATTCACCTTTTTGTGAGAGAGACTTTAAACTTCCGCAGAATATTGAAACCCACGATGAAAAAGGCGACTTTATGATCAAGATCAAAAAAGAAGGAATGATGCATGAAGTGGTGTATGCATCACATCCTTTTGACGTGATCGGTTGGGACGGATATAATTTCCCGTACGCATTCAGCATACATAATTTCGAACCAATTACCGGTCGTGTTCATCAACCACCTCCTGTTCATCAGACATTTGAAACGCCCGCTTTCGTCGTGTGTTCTTTTTGTCCGCGTGTGTATGACTATCATCCGAAAGCTATTCCCGCACCCTACAATCACAGCAACATTGATAGTGATGAAGTTCTGTATTATGTGGATGGAGATTTTATGAGCCGGAACAATATTGAACAAGGACATATCACTTTGCATCCGAAAGGAATACCACACGGTCCGGCACCCGGCGCCATGGAACGCAGCATTGGCCAGAAAGATACATTGGAACTGGCTGTGATGGTTGATACGTTCAAACCATTGATGGTGACAGAAGAAGCAATGGGCATTGATGATGGGAAATATTATAAGAGCTGGACGGAGTAAACTGATGCGCTGATGATTTAATGTGCAAATGTGCTTATTAAAAAATTAAACTACACTTAAGATTATCGAATTTTCAAATTGTCTAATTTTCAAATTAAAATAAAATGAGCAAAGAAATTAAGAATGTAGAATACGGTTTAGAAAAAATATTTGAAGGAGCACAGGATTTCCTTCCACTTTTAGGAACTGATTATGTGGAGTTCTATGTAGGGAATGCAAAACAGGCTGCACACTATTACAAGACCGCATTTGGTTATCAGTCGTTTGCCTACAAAGGCCTTGAGACAGGCTGCCGGGATTATGCATCGTATGTGATCGCACAGGATAAGATCCGCATCGTTTTAACCACGCCCTTGAATTCAAAATCGCCGATCAATGAGCATTTAGCCAAACACGGTGATGGTGTGAAAGTGATTGCATTGTGGGTAGAAGATGCACGCAAATCATGGGAAGAAACAACCAAACGCGGAGCGAAATCCTTTATGGAACCAACCGTTGAAAAAGACGAGCATGGTGAAGTGATCCGTTCCGGAATTTATACTTACGGAGAAACTGTTCACATGTTCGTTGAAAGAAAAAACTACAAAGGAACATTCCTTCCGGGCTACCAGCAATGGAAATCAGATTACAATCCATCAGCAGTCGGTTTAAAATTCATTGATCACATGGTTGGAAATGTGGGCTGGAATCAGATGAATGAAACGGTGAAGTGGTATGAAGATGTAATGGGTTTTGTAAACTTCTTATCGTTTGATGACAAGCAGATCACTACAGAATATTCGGCGCTGATGAGCAAGGTGATGAGCAATGGAAACGGCCGTATTAAATTCCCCATCAATGAACCGGCAGAAGGCAAGAAAAAATCACAGATCGAGGAATACATTGATTTTTATGAAGGAGCCGGCGTACAACACTTAGCACTGGCTTCGGATGATATTATTAAAACAGTCACTGAATTAAGAGCACGCGGAGTGGAATTTCTTCCTCCTCCTCCACAGGCATACTATGATGATATTCCGAACAGATTGGGTTCGCACATGAGCATCATGAAAGAAGACATTTCTAAATTGCAGGAATTATGTATTCTGGTGGATGCAGATGAAGATGGCTATTTATTGCAGATCTTTACGAAGCCTGTTGAAGATCGTCCAACCTTATTTTACGAGATCATCCAGAGAATGGGAGCGAAAGGTTTCGGCGCCGGAAATTTCAAAGCGCTTTTTGAATCCATTGAAAGAGAACAGGCGAAGAGAGGAACGTTATAGGCAGTTGGTAATTTAAAGAATTAGTCAATGTGCTAATTTGAAAATGTGCTAATTAACCAAAAAATAAATGTTGACAGATTTGCATCCAAAGTTTATAAACCAATATCCAATTCTGATGAATCGTCTGTATCCGTTTCTCCTTCTCATAATCACCCTTTCTTCCTGCAAGCAGGAGCCTGTCTTCACCGAAGTAAAAGTCAATGAGCGCTATTCCATTCAAATGCCGGATTATTTGCAGCCATGTGTCGACCTTCATAAGGATGCCTCTTTGCAATATCAGAATCTTGAAAAGGATATTTACGCGATGGTAATTGACGAGAAAAAGATCACGATGGAAGAATACAGCCTGGACTACGACCTCGATCTGTATTTCAACTCCCTCGTATCTCAGCCATTCATGGAAAGCATACAGGATGGAAAAGTGAGTCCGCCAGGCCGTCAGAAAATTGACGGACACAAAGCATTAGTTGCTGAGATCACGGGAAAAATTGATAAGTACGATGTGTACTACCGGCTTGGCCTGATTGAAACTCCTTATGAGTTCTATCAAATCCTGATTTGGACACGTGCTCAAAACAAAGAACAATTTGAGCCGGACATGATCAGGATGATCGAATCATTCAAAGAGCTTCCTCATCCGAAAGAAGAGCTCCCGCAGCCAAAACTGAGCGACAGTGTTGTGATCGCTCCTGCATGGTAAAACTAAAATAAAAATCCCGCTGACGAAGCGGGATTTTTTTATTGCACTTTTTTCCGTTTACTTTTTGACTTTTCCCTTTTAACTTTTTATTTCTTCAACCCAATCCCCAACTCATCCATTTGCTCTTTCGCAATGGGTGATGGTGAATCGATCATCACATCTCTGCCGGAATTGTTTTTCGGAAATGCGATGAAGTCACGGATACTGTCAGATCCTCCGAACATTGAACAAAGCCTGTCGAAGCCCAATGCAATTCCACCATGCGGCGGAGCACCAAACTCAAACGCATTCATCAGGAATCCAAATTGTGCCTGTGCTTCTTCTTTGCTAAAACCCAACAATCCAAACATTTTTGCCTGAAGTTCTTTGTTAAAGATCCGTATAGAACCACCGCCAATCTCCACTCCGTTGATCACCATGTCATAAGCGTTGGCCCGAACTTTCCCCGGATCTGTTTCTAACAAGGTGATATCTTCGGGTTTTGGTGAAGTGAACGGATGATGCATCGCATGCCAGCGCTTGGTATCTTCTGCATATTCCAGCAAAGGGAAATCAATCACCCAGTGACAAGCAAACTTATTCCTATCTCTTAATCCCAACTGATTCCCCATTTCAAGGCGTAATTCAGATAAGGCTTTTCTTGTTTTAGTTTCTTCTCCTGCAACAAGTAACATCAAGTCACCTGGCTCCGCCTTGAATGCTGTAGCCCAGTTTTTCAGATCTTCCTCGTTGTAGAATTTATCTACGGAAGATTTAATGGTTCCATCCGCGTTATATCGCGCATACACCAATCCGGTAGCACCAATTTGAGGACGCTTCACAAACTCTGTTAATTCATCCAGTTGCTTGCGTGTATATCCTGCGGCACCCTTTGCGCAGATTCCAACTACGAGAGCGGCATCATTGAACACTTTAAAATCTTTTCCTTTCACAACATCATTCAGCTCAATGAATTTCATTTCGAAGCGGATATCCGGCTTGTCATTTCCGTAAAACTTCATTGCATCCGCATAGGTCATTCTTGTCAGCTCAGGAATATCAACGCCTTTTACTGCTTTAAATAAATGACGAACCATTCCTTCGAATGTATTCAGAATATCTTCCTGCTCTACGAATGCCATTTCACAATCGATCTGTGTGAACTCAGGCTGACGGTCAGCACGAAGATCCTCATCACGAAAACATTTTACGATCTGGTAATACCGGTCAAAACCGCCAACCATCAATAACTGTTTAAACGTCTGCGGAGATTGTGGAAGGGCATAGAATTCTCCTTGATTCATTCGTGAAGGAACTACGAAATCTCTGGCGCCTTCCGGAGTGGACTTGATCAATACAGGAGTCTCCACTTCCAGGAAATTCATCTTATCAAGGTAATTACGGGTTTCTATAGCTATGCGGTGACGAAGCTCAAGATTTTTCCTAACTGCATTTCTGCGAAGATCCAGGTAACGGTATTTCATCCGGATATCATCACCCCCATCTGTTTCATCTTCAATTGTAAATGGCGGGACCAAAGCCGGATTCAGGACTTTGATCGACTCCGGATAAATTTCAATGTCTCCTGTTTCCAGCTTATCCGTTTTGGAATAGCGCTCCGTCACTTTTCCGGTAACAGTGATCACAAACTCTCTTCCAAGGGTTCTTGCTACCTCAACAATGCTTTTATCCGCTTTGTCCGTCTCAATCGTAACCTGAGTAATTCCATACCGGTCGCGCAGATCGATCCACAATAAAGATCCTTTATCGCGGACTCCCTGAACCCATCCGCTGATGGTAACTGTTTGGCCTGTATGTGATGCGCGCAATTCTCCGCAGGTGTGTGATCGTAGCATAATTAAATTTTGATGTTAGATGTTAGAAATTAAATGTCTGATCGTAGATATTGATAGCTGTTTGAAGCCTAGCCATATCAATAATCAACACGAATTTACTAAATATTTCTGAGGGAAATGGAAATGGTTTTACCACTAAGCCAATGAGATCACTAAGGAAGCAGGAATTAAAAAAAGGAAAAACAACTGTTAAAACCGAAGCCCGATCACAAGAATATCATCGATCTGCTCCACCTCTGAACTCCAGTCGTGAATAATGGTTCCAAGTTTCCTGCCTTGCTCTGCCATTG
>JALYRR010000108.1 GCA_030855265.1 Bacteroidota bacterium
CTCTACAGCATGATGAATTATGCAGATATTGTCCTTGGCACATGGTATCCCATGGGCGGAATGTATAAGATCGTGGAGGCCATGGTGAATGTAGCAAAGGAACAGGGAGTAAAATTTCTCCTGAATGAAACTGTAACAAAGATCATTGTAAAAGACAACTCAGCCTGCGGAGTGATATCGAATGGAAAGGAATATCCGGCCGATGTTGTGATCTCAGCAGCAGATTACCATCACACCGAGCAACATCTTCTTGAGGATTCAAACAGGAACTACAGCACTTCTTACTGGAAAAAACGTAAAATGGCTCCCTCCTGCCTTATGTATTATTTAGGGATCAACAAACGACTCACAGGGCTGGAACATCACAATTTATTTTTTGATGCACCATTTGACCTCCATGCTGAAGAGATCTATGATCGACCGCAATGGCCAAAAAATCCATTATTTTATTCCACCTGTGCAGCAATAACTGACAGCAGTGTAGCGCCGGAGGGAATGGAAAATTTAGTACTTTTAATACCGATCGCGGTGGATATTGAAGATACGGAGGAGATCAGGGAAAAATATTATCAGATCATGATGGATCGCCTGGAGAATCTTACCGGACAAAAGATCAGGGAACATGTGATCGTGAAAAAAAGTTATGCGATCAATGATTTTAAAAAGGATTACAATTCTTTTGGAGGAAATGCATACGGATTAGCAAACACATTGATGCAAACAGCTTTCTTAAAACCTTCTTTAAAGAATAAAAAAGTGAAGAATTTATATTATGCCGGTCAGCTGACTGTTCCGGGGCCGGGTGTTCCGCCATCCATCATTTCGGGACAAGTTGCAGCCCGTGAGATCATAAAAGAAGCTGGCCTTTGAATTTGAAATAGAATATTTTTAATGAGAGATCTGTACGATTCGGTATGTTATAAATGCAGTAAACTTGTCACCAAGAATTACAGCACCTCCTTTTCATTAGGGGTAAGCCTGCTGCACCGTGATTTCATCCTGCCGGTTCACGCTATTTATGGTTTCGTAAGATTTGCTGACGAAATCGTGGATACCTTTCATGAACACAATAAAAAAGAACTGCTCGATCGTTTTATCAAGGAAACGCATGATGCGATCGAGTTAAAAATAAGTCTGAATCCTATTCTTCACAGCTTTCAGCATACTGTTAACACTTACAACATCGATATTGAATTGATCAACACCTTTCTCCGGAGTATGGAAATGGATCTGGATCAAAATAAATACAACCGTGAAGGATACGAGGAATACATTTTCGGATCGGCTGAAGTAGTTGGCCTTATGTGCCTGAAGATCTTTGTGGAAGGGGATGAAAAACGTTATCTTGAATTGAAGAATGACGCCATGAAACTGGGCTCCGCTTTTCAGAAGATCAATTTCCTTCGTGACCTGAAAGCGGATTATCATATACTTGGCCGGGCATATTTTCCGGGATTTGAGCTAAATGAATTTAATCCGGAAACAAAAAGAGAAATTGAAAACGACATCCAAAAAGATTTCGATGCCGGATTAAGAGGGATTAAAAAACTACCAAAGAAAGCCCGACTGGGTGTTTACCTAGCTTATATCTATTATTACTCTCTGTTTAAAAAGATCCAAAAAACGCCGGCCAGTGAAGTGATGAACACAAGGATCCGCATTCCTGATATGCGCAAATACGCTTTGTTCATGGGATCCTATCTGAAGCATACTTTTAATCTGATCTGAAAATGAAACGCTGCTTTCTATTATTCATAGTTGTTTTATTCTCATCCTTCGTTTCTTATAAAGATGAAGCCGTTTCTTTATACAGGAAAGAATACAGAACCGCCAACAAGGACAGCAGCTCCTGCGCAGCACTTTACAACAAAGTTGTGAAGAACACCAGCAAAGACAATCTCATTGCCGGTTATAAAGGCGCTGTCACGATGATGTATGCAGGTTTTGTAAAAGATCGTGCGGAGAAACTCAGACTTTTTAAGTCAGGCCGGAACATCCTTGAAAAAGCAATCGAAGGAGATAAAGAGAACCCAGAATTGATCCTGCTCCGTTTTACCATCCAGACAAACGCACCGAAAATTCTTGGCTACAACAAAGAAATGGAACGCGATAAAAAAATGCTTCTGGCCAAATTCAACACCATTGATGATAAAGAGGTAAAAAAGAGCATTCGTACATTTTTGCTGGAATCGAAACAACTCAGTAATGAAGAAAAAGCAGGTCTCAAATGACGAGAAAAAAAGTAAACCTGCTTTTTATCACCACCCTCATCCTGGTTATTATCCATTTCTGCGGATTGCTGGGAATGATGAGTCCTTACAAAGAAACCTTCATTTTACTTACACCACTGAATCTGCTTATTACCACTGTCCTTCTATTCATCAATCAGAAGGAATTTAACCGTCATTTTTATATTTTCTGTGCATTCGCATTTGTCGCAGGTTACCTGATTGAACTGGCGGGTGTCCGAAGCGGCTTCATATTCGGAGAATACACATACGGTCCGTCATTAGGGCTAAAACTTTTCGATGTTCCTTTAGTGATGGGACTTAACTGGCTCATGCTTACTTTCAGCGTTGGAGTTATCTGCAATAAGCTACGCACAGGTAAACTTGTAAAATGTATTTGCGGTGCGCTGTTGCTGGTAATCCTGGATTTTTTTATTGAACCTGTGGCTATCGAATCAGGCTTTTGGTCATGGAAAGAAGGCAGCGTTCCTGCTCAGAATTACATCGCCTGGTATGCAGCCTCTATTCCTCTACTGCTTGTTTTTTATTCGTTAAAATTCAACAAGGACAATGAATTTGCCAAAGCTTTATATCTTGTTCAACTGGTATTTTTTGTTTTGCTGTCGATATTCTAAATTTACCTGATGACTTTTTTTACAACTCTTCTTTTTGTTTTCTCGTTTATTGCAATGGAAATCGTTGCCTGGTTTACACATAAATTCATCATGCATGGTGTTGGGTGGAAACTTCACGAAACTCATCACGTAAACAATGGCAAAGCTTTGGAGCACAACGACTGGTTCTCTTTGTTATTCGCCATTCCCAGTTGGCTTTGTATTATGTTTGGTTTGATGTATGAAAACAATATCATCACTTCAATTGGTGCAGGGATGACAGCTTACGGATTTGTTTATTTTATTGTCCACGATGTTTTTATTCATCAGCGTTTAAAATTATTCCGGAATACAAAAAGTCCGTATTTATCCGCACTAAGAAGAGCACACAAAATGCATCATCGTCATCAGAACAGAGAACATGGAGAATCATTTGGATTTCTGTGGGTTCAAAAAAAATATTTCAAAACTGAAAATAATTCATTGTTAGACAAACACATTTAATGATGCATTTTATCTACCTCGCACTGATCCTGTTTACTATCTCCTACCCGCTCTTTAAAAGTTTTGAGGAGAAGATCCGCTTTTCATCCAAATGGAAATTTCTTTTTCCTGCTATTATAAGCAGCGCGGTGTTCTTTATCTCCTGGGACATCTGGTTTACACATCTGGGGATCTGGAGTTTCAATCCGGAATACATACTGGGTGTTTATATTGTTAATCTTCCCCTGGAAGAATGGCTCTTCTTTCTCGTTGTTCCATTTTCCTGTGTTTTCATTTATGAGGTGATGAATTATTTTGTAAAGCGGGATATCCTGTCGAGCACCAAACGTTCGATCACAATTTTGCTTGCCGTGTTGCTTTTGCTGACGGCGATTTTCTTCCATGACAGATTATACACCTTTTCAGTTTCACTTTTTCTTGGGATCTTTCTACTTCTCCACCAATTTGTCTTCAGATCCGCCTATCTCGGAAGATTCTATATTGCCTGGGCGGTCTGCCTGATTCCTTTCCTTCTTGTAAATGGAATTCTTACAGCTATGCCAGTTGTGATTTATAACAATCCGGAAACACTTGGAATCCGTATCTACACAATACCTGTTGAAGATGTATTTTACGGAATGCTGAATATATTGCAGGTGATCACAATTTATGAATGGGCCAAAAACAGAAAATTAAAATGAAAAAATCCGTCCTTGCCTTCATCATTCTATTTTTATCTGTCAGTTTAGAAAGCTATTCACAAATCGGCAATCCTGACCTGATTGAATTCAACCGCTCCAGAAACAAGCGCACCACTGTTGGCTTGCAGGTGCTTGGTGCTTGGTCACTCGGAAACATAGGTGCAAGCGGCGTGATGTATTACAACTCAAAAGGAAGCGATAAATATTTCCACCAGATGAATGTGATGTGGAACGGTGTAAACACAGTGATTGCGGTTGTGAGCCTGCTCCCTAAGGACAGGAACGATATAGGACTCCCAAAGACACTTCAATGGCAAAGCAATACAGAAGCGACCTACATTGCTGCTGCTGCGCTTGACCTGGTTTATTCATCAGCGGGATTATATCTAACCGAAAAAGCGAAGAATGATTTTGAGAACAGGGACAAATGGAACGGTTGGGGAAATTCCCTGATCTATAACGGAGCTTTCCTTTTTCTGTTTGATACCAGCATGTATATTATTCACAAAAGGAACGGAAGAAAGCTTATGCACATGATGGAAAAAGTAAACATTTCCACCAGTGGTTTAGGACTTAAGATCGGGGTTACATTATAAAAATTAGTTACCTTTAGTAACAGATTTAAAGGATAAAACATGAAAAAAGTATTGACCCTGATCAGCCTTTCTCTTACACTGACTTATTTCAGCGCAAACGCGCAAACCAAAACCAACAGCAAACTTGGCGTACAGTCAAAACTCTCGGCTAAAGATTCCATGATGTGCAAAGAATGGAAAGCAATCACAGTGGAAGAATGGGCTGTAAAGTCAACCTTAAAAGAAGGCGATAAATCATTCAATGATATGCTGAAACTGAGTCCGGACGGGAAGTTCGAAGCAGTACTCTTAGGCAATAAGAAATCAGGCACCTGGACTAAATCCGGACAAAATCTTTTCTTTACGGATGAAGCAACAAAAACAAAATTCAGCTATAAAGTAATCAGTTCAGATCAGAATATGTTGAAGGTGGACCATTACAGCGATGAAGAAGGACATTCACTTTTTGAAATGGTTCCGAAGAAATAGCACGGTCTTTAGTCGTAAGTCTGGAGTCATTAGTCTTTAGTCAAAGGAGAAAACACAGATTCGTAAATTCGTATTCATTCGTTATCCGTACCCGTTATCTAACGAATCAACCGCGTAGTAATTTTCGCACTCAGCAAACAAAGCGGAATGCTTGGTCCTGGATGAACACTTCCTCCGCAGAAATACAAGTTTTTAATTTCCTTAGAAAAATTCGGATGACGAAGGAAAGCTGCAAATTTATTGTTGGAAGCATTCCCGTAAATAGCTCCAAAAGCGCTTGAAGTACGTGATTCCACCAGTCGGGGATCAAGGATCATTTCGCATTCAATGTACTTACTGAGATCCGTTTTCAAAATCCTGTTCAGTTTCTTTATCATATTTCCCCTCGCTTCATTCACCAAAACATCCCAGTCCTGCCCGGAATTATTCGGCACATTGATCATCGTAAACCAGTTTTCAGATCCTGCAGGTGCATCTTCCGGTGAGTGTTTGGAAGTGATGTTAATATAAATGGTCGGGTCACTATAAATACTTTTCTTTTCAAAGATCGTCCGGAACTCTTCTTCATAATTTTCGCTGAAGAATATATTGTGCAATCCCAGCTCTTTGAATTCATTTTTAATCCCCCAGTAAAAGATCACTGCGGAGCTCGATTTGTCTTGTTTTAGGGTCTTTTCAGGGCGATTTACTCCCGGCATTAGTTTTTTGTAGCTATTGAACACATCCATGTTGCTGATGACCACATCCGCAAAAATTTTAGTGCCGGAAGCGTTTATGCCAATCGCTTTTTTATCCATGATAATAATTTCGCTGACAGGAGAGGAAAAATGATAGGTAACACCAATATCCTTTCCCAGTTGAACGAGAGCATTTGTAATGGAAACCATTCCGCCTTCCGGATAATATGCTCCTTCAATGATCTCCAGGTGCGGAATCACGTTGAGTGTCGCAGGTGCCAGATAAGGACTCGAACCATTGTAAGTGGAATAACGGTTGAAAATCTGAACCAGTTTTTTGTCTTTGAATGCTTTTTCATTCGCCTCATTCATCGTCTCAAAAGCCCCGATTTTTCCAAAGTTCAATAAGCCTTTCAACACCTGTTTCGAAAAAAAATTGCGGATTTTGTGAAGTGAATTATGAAGGAATACATCTGCGGTGATATGGTAAACTTCTTCTGTATGATCAAGATATTTTAAAATAGATTCTTTGCGATCGCCAAGGTGCTTGGACATTTCAGCAGCGAAATTTTCCTTGCCATGAGGGGCGTTCAGCACAGTTCCATCCTCAAAAAAATATCTGTAAACAGGATCCAGCTGCCGGAAATTAAAATAATCACGTGGATTTTTACCTGAAAGAACGAACAACTCATCGACATAACCAGGCATTGTAAAAACAGAAGGACCCATATCGAATCGGTAACCCTTCAGGCTCTCGGTAGAAAGTTTACCACCCGGAAAGGAATTGGCCTCATACACATCCACGCGATACCCTTTGTTACGCATTCGGATTGCAGCAGCCATTCCAGCGACCCCTGATCCTATTATCACGCAGCTTTTACTCTTCTCTTTCATTTCCGTAAAAATAGAACTTTTATGTCAGACGGAGTCGATAGTACTGAGTCGGTAGTTTATAGTCGGTAGGCTAGAGTCGTTAGGCCTGACTTGAGTCTTGTTTCTTGATTCTGATTGTTGTTTCTTGATTCTTGATTGTTGATTCTCAGTAAAACCCACTTGCGAAATACCCGAAAAAGCCCTATTTTTGTGCGCTTTTTACAAAAACTTACTAATAATTTTTATATCCTTTTTAAAAGGTTAATTTTCGCCTTTTAAAAAACACTACAAACGAACAGATAACGATGATTCAGATAGGAGCAAAACCTTTAACAGCAGACGATTTTCACAAAATTTTATATTCCGGCGAAAAGATCGGACTCGACAAAAAAGCACTTGAAAAAGTGAATGAAGGTCATGAATTTCTGAAATCATTTTCAAAAAACAAACTGATCTACGGTATCAACACCGGTTTCGGGCCAATGGCTCAATACAAGATCTCTGAAAAAGATCAGCTTGATCTACAATACAACCTCATCCGCAGTCATTGCACCGGCGCTGGAAACCGCTTATCCGATGTTTATGTTAAATCTGCAATGCTTTGCCGATTGAGTTCTCTCATGCAGGGATATTCTGGTATTCATTCTGAAGTGGTAATCTTACTGACCGAACTTATTAACCGCGATATCTATCCTCAGATTTTTGAACATGGCGGAGTTGGAGCAAGCGGCGATCTTGTTCAGTTAGCACATCTTGCCCTGAACCTCATCGGAGAAGGTGAAGTAACCTACAAAGGCGAATTGCGCCCAACTGCAGATGTTTACAAAGAAGCAGGAATTCAACCTATAAAAGTTCATCTTCGTGAAGGGCTTGGATTGATCAACGGTACCTCCATCATGACAGGTATTGCCATGGTGAATGTATTGCATGCAAAACAATTATTGAACTGGAGCATCTCTTCCTCCATGCTCATCATTGAAATGGTGGAATCTTACAGTGATCATTTTTCAAAAGAATTACACAGTGTGAAACCTCATATTGGTCAGCGTGCAATTGCCAACGCGATGAACAATGCGATGAGTAATAGTACCTTGATCCGAAAACGGGAGGATCATCTTTTCGACAGCAATTTAACTGCTGTGGATGTTTTCAAAGATAAAGTTCAGGAATATTATTCTATCCGTTGCGTGCCTCAGATCTTAGGCCCTGTGCTGGATACCATCAATTTCTCCCAACAAGTAGTAGAAAACGAAGTGAATTCTGTGAACGATAATCCGATCATAGACAAAGAAAATAACAATGTTTTTCACGGTGGAAATTTCCATGGAGATTACATCGCGTTAGAAATGGATAAGCTGAAGATCGCGATCACAAAACTAACCATGCTTGCCGAACGTCAGTTGAATTTCCTGATGAATGACAAGCTGAATGGAAAATTACCTCCGTTTGTAAATCTCGGTACGCTTGGGTTGAACCTGGGGATGCAGGCAGCACAATTTACTGCTACTTCTACCACTGCAGAAAATCAAATGTTATCGAACCCGATGTACATCCACAGCATCCCGAGTAATAACGACAATCAGGACATTGTGAGCATGGGGACGAATGCAGCGACCATCACCGCAAAGGTAGTTGAGAACGCTTACCAGGTTCTTGCCATTGAATTGCTGAGTGCAGTTCAGGCAATAGATGCATTAAAATTCAGTAACAAACTTTCTTCCGAAGGACAAAATACATACAAACAAATCAGAAATATTGTTCCCCGATTTGAAGATGATACCATCCTTTATAAAAAACTGGCTTCCGTAAAAGAACATCTACAAAAGAACAATACGGGGTTGGTGAAGTAGTTAGAATAACGCTGTCAGTTCGTCCCGATAGCTATCGGGAGTTTCTGAAATAATTGAATTGTATCGAGAACAGTTAGTAGATAGAAGAAATAATAATTACTAAGTGCACCCTATTTCGGTTGCCTTAGTGAAAAAAAAATGAATATGAAATACGCATTAGTAACAGGAGGATCAAGAGGTATCGGACGCGCGATCTGCGTTCAGCTTGCAGAACAGGGCCATTATATCATTGTGAACTATACATCCAAACAGGATGAAGCAGAGAAAACACTCGATATGGTTCGTGAAAAAGGCGGTAGCGGAGAGATCATGAAATTCAATGTAGCTGATCAGGCAGAGGTAGAAGGTACTTTAGGGGTCTGGATCGAAAAGAATCCTGACAAAACCATTGAAATTCTTATCAACAATGCTGGTATACGGAAAGATCAGTTATTGATGTGGATGAGCAATGAAGAGTGGAATACTGTACTGGGTATCGGATTAGGAGGTTTCTTCAATGTAACCAGATTGATCATAAAAGGAATGCTCGTGAAAAAATACGGTCGCGTGGTGAATGTCGTTTCACTTTCAGGCTTAAAGGGATTACCCGGACAAACCAATTACTCTGCAGCAAAAGCAGGTGTGATCGGGGCCACCAAGGCCTTGTCTCAGGAAGTGGGAAGAAGAGGAATCACTGCCAATTGTGTTGCTCCAGGGTTCATTAAAACAGATATGACCGAAGGTATCAATGAAAAAGATTTTAAACAATTGATACCATTGAATCGTTTTGGTACTGCAGAAGAAGTGGCAGATGCAGTTTGCTTTCTGGCTTCGGATAAAGCATCATATATTACGGGTCAGGTACTTTCTATAAATGGCGGCTTATACAGTTAATATGTCAAAAGGCCGGATCGCTTAGACTTTGTTGAAAAGTGTATGTTGATACAATGGAAAAATAAATTATCTTTGACCTTCTTTTTTTACATAACTTAATGAATAACAGAGTAGTTATAACAGGATTGGGAATCTGGAGCTGTTTGGGTAAAAACCTGGATGAGGTAAAGGAATCGCTTTATGCAGGAAAATCAGGCATCGGAATGGATCCTGAGCGCAAAGCCTGGGGCTATCGTTCCGGCCTGACTGGAATTGTGGAAACTCCACAGTTAAAGGGGATTCTTGACAGACGGGCAAGGGTCGGATTGTCAGAAGAAGCTGAATATGCCTATATGGCTACGCTTGAGGCAATGAAGAATGCGAAGATGGACATGAGTTGGGTAGAGAAGAATGAAGTAGGGATCCTTTATGGAAATGACAGTTCGGCAAAAGCGGTGAGTGAAGCAATTGATACCATCAGAATTAAAAAAGACACCACATTATTAGGCTCAGGATCCATCTTTCAATCGATGAATTGCACGGTTACCATGAACCTAAGTACCATATTCAAGTTAAAAGGTATCAATATGACCATCAGTGCAGCTTGCGCAAGCGGTTCGCATGCAATAGGTCTGGGTTACCTCATGATCAAATGGGGATTACAGAAACACATTATCTGCGGAGGCGCACAGGAAGTTAACCCTTTCGCTTTTGGTAGCTTTGACGGATTAAGTGCCTTCTCTATCCGGGAAAATGATCCGACAAAAGCGTCCCGCCCTTTCGATAAGGATCGTGACGGGTTGATTCCCAGCGGCGGAGCTGCAACCGTGATCATTGAAAGCTATGAAAGTGCCATGGAACGCGGTGCTCCTATTCTGGCTGAAATCGTGGGTTATGGCTTTTCTTCGAATGGAGAGCATATTTCAAATTCGAATGTTGACGGACAGATCCGCTCACTGAATATGGCATTGAATGATGCCAATCTGAAAGCAGATCAAATTGATTATATCAATGCTCATGCGACTTCCACTCCGGGAGGTGATCTTGCAGAAGCACAAGCAATCGATTCGGTTTTCGGAAGTTGTAAGCCATTGGTTAGCTCCACGAAATCAATGACCGGACACGAATGCTGGATGGCCGGCGCAAGTGAAATCGTTTATTCAACATTAATGATGCAGAACAGTTTTGTTGCTCCAAATATTAATTTTGAAAATCCGGATGAAGCTTCCGCAAAGCTGAATATTGCAACAAAAACAACCGAGAAGAACATTGATATCTTCCTTTCCAATTCGTTTGGATTTGGCGGAACAAATTCCTCTTTGATCATAAAAAAAGTAAAATAACGTAGAAACATATTAAAGAAATGACACAAGCAGAAATCATCACAAGAATCAATGCGTTTTTAGTAGAAGAGTTTGAAGTGGATGCCGAAAAGATCCTTCCTGACGCTATTCTTCGTGATACACTAGGACTTGATAGTCTTGATTATGTTGATCTTGTTGTGATCATCGAAAGTAATTTCGGATTTAAAGTAGTTGCTGAGGATTTCATTAACATTCATACATTCCAGGATTTCTATACTTATGTAGAGCGTAAAGTTTCAGAGAAAGCAACAGCCTAGTTCTCGGTCCATTTCTTCCGATATCACTCGAGAAACTCCAGATGTTATCGCAACAAAATAAACCGACCGGATACCAATTGTTGAGATTTTTATCGCGAAACTTAATTTTATCTATACAAAAACTTCCAATTATAAGTCATGGCAAAGTGGGAAGGAAAATCCAAAGGAACCGTAATAGGCCATAAGATCTTTGTCTTTATTCTGAATCATTTAGGGCTAAAACTTGCGTACGTCGTACTAAGAGTTGTAGCCCTTTATTATTTCCTGTTCGCAGGAAAGTCCAATAAAAGCATCTTCTACTTTTATCATAATGTCTTAAAATACAAGAAGTCCACTACCCGACTGCTGATTTATAAGAACTACTATATTTTCGGGCAAACCCTTCTTGATAAAGTTGCTTTGATGGCAGGCGTGAAAACTAAATTCACCGTTGATCATGAAGGTGGTGAAGTCCTGGATAAGATCGCAGAAACAGGAAAAGGAGGCATCCTTATCAGTGCGCACATCGGGAATTGGGAGATCGCCGGACAATTGTTGAACAGGCTCAATACAACATTCAACATCCTCATGTACGAGAATGAACGCGAAAACATCAAGAAGTACATGGATGGTGTTCAGAAAAAAAAGAATGTAAACATCATCGCCATAAAAGATGGTGATATGGGTCACATCATTGAACTTCACAATGCATTTTCACGCAATGAACTGGTTGTTCTGCATGGCGACAGATTCCGTGAAGGATCCAAAACCTATGAAACAGATTTTCTCGGAAAACCAGCCAACTTCCCCGCAGGCCCATTTATCATGGCAGCTAAATTTGCTGTGCCGGTTACCTTCGTATTTGCAGTAAAGGAAGCTTCCACCCACTATCATTTCTTCGCAACTCAACCCATTCAGCTAAAGCGAACCAGAACCGAAGCCCAGACGGATGAAGCTGCCCAAGGTTTATTACAGAACTACGTGGCAGAATTTGAAAAAATGGTGCACCGCTATCCGGAACAATGGTTCAATTATTATCCGTTCTGGAAAGAGCAGGAATTCAATTAGAAAATTGGCGAATATGAAAATCGGCTAATGACTAGTAACATATTTGTGCATTAATATCCCCTCTTACCGACCTTCTATCCCTCTCTGTCTCCGTTGAAATGGCTACCAGCTTAGTAATTCCCATTTCAGTCTTCAAGGCATAAATAATGCTCATTTCGTTGAAATGTAGTAAAATGAAAAAAACATTCCTCCTGATCTTCTTACTGGCTTTCATTAACAGGCATTATGCACAGGAACCGCAATTCTCCTGGGTAAAAGCATTGGGGAGCCCCAACGGCGATTTCGGGAGATCCATTAAAACGGATGCAGCCGGGAATATTTACACCACAGGCTGCTTTCACGGAACGATCGATTTCGATACAGATACTTCTGTGTACACGCTAACCACACCGACTCCCACCAGCAGGGAAGTTTACATCTCCAAAATGAGTCCTGACGGAGCACTGCTTTGGGTAAAGCAGCTGGGTGCCTTTTTTGTAAGTTCCATGACATTGGATGCAGCCGGAAATGTATATACCACCGGCAGTTTTATGGGTACAGTAGATTTTGATCCGGGTCCCGGAGTTCACAACCTTACTTCATTTACC
>JALYRR010000281.1 GCA_030855265.1 Bacteroidota bacterium
GTTTGAAATGGACGGTGTGAAAATAAAATTTGAAAAAGGTGTTCTTGATTTTATTGTTGAAAAGGCAATGGAATTCAAACTAGGAGCACGTGGTTTAAGATCCATCTGCGAAGCGATCATGATTGATATCATGTTTGATACACCTTCCGACAGTAGTGTAAAAGAAGTAAGTATCACATTGCGATACGCCAAGGACAAACTGAAAAAATCTACTTTAAATAAGCTAAAAGCTGCATAAAGGAAAAGGCTCCCGAAAAGGGAGCCTTTCCTTTACCAGCCTCTTCTGGTATGCTTGCACGAAAGTTGCAGTTTTAAACCGGTAAACTCAATACCTGTTGTAACAGAAGGAAACAATGTCAGTTAAGAGGTTCTGGTTCTTCACAATCAAATTACTGCTGCTTGTATTTATACTTATGCAGTGTAAACCGTTGTCTGCTCAAAATAAAGATTCGGTTTCATCAAAAGACACCCTTGATATTTATAAGAAGATTCGCCGCGCTGCCTATAAGAGAAAGGCAACCATCCTTCTCTATCATGCAATTTTCGTAGATCAGGCTCCCAAGAAATATGAAGAAAAACCTTTATCTGATAAACAGAAAACAAAAGATCCCAATTTAAAATATCAAGGGAAGCAAATTGCTAATATCTATATTCAGGTATTCGATCCATTTGGATACTCGGTAAATGATACCCTTAAAAAAGGAACCAATCCCTATCAGAAACTGGGGAATAAATACCACATCACGACCCGGCACCGTATTATCCGAAATCTTTTACTCTTCGAACCCGATGATGAGGTCGATCTCCTGAAAATAAGTGAATCGGAAAGGATACTCCGTGGTGCACGTTATGTGAACGATGCCCGGATCTATATTGAGCCTGCAAAAGATTCAACCGATCGTGTGATTATAAAAATCCTCGTTCACGATAAATGGACTGTGGACGCGATTGTATCAGGTTCTACTTCAAGCGGCCGGCTTACATTGCGGGACAGGAACCTCGGTGGACAAGGTCAGAGATATGAGCAGTTTTTTGGATATGCCCTCCCGAATAACTTTTATGATTACAGGGGAAAATATACGATCGAGAATATTAAAGACTCCTATATATCATCTGAACTCTTTTATGCTACAACGCGCGATGCAACAAAAACAGGAATTTCCTTCGACAGACCTTTTTATTCACCATTGGCAAAATGGGCAGGAGGTGCGGCAGCAAGCAAAACATGGAGCGATTATAAATATGTGGATACGATAGAAGGCGTTGATAAAAAAACACCGCTTGATTATTATGATTTTGATACTTGGCTGGCCAAGAGTTACAATCCGGGAACTGGAAAAGCTGTTAATCGCCGTTTAATAAATTTCGTACTGGCAGGGCGATATGCCGGAACCCGTTATCAGAAGAGGCCTCCATTTACGCTAGACACAAATATGTTTAATGTGAACACTTCCCTGTATCTCGGGAGTGTGGGCTTTTCATTGAGTAAGTATTATAAGGATCAGTATATATTCCGCTTCGGAGCGAATGAGGATGTACCGGAAGGGCTTGTCGTTCAATTTCTTTACGGCTTATTGGAAAAGGAGAAAGCACGTGATCGGTACTACGCAGGCATTGACATATCCCGCGGAAAACACTTTGAGGAAATAGGTTATTTCTCTGTGCGCGGAACCTACGGCACTTTTTTTAATAAGGCGGTAATGAATAATTCCACGCTGAATGCAGGTATCATGTATTTTACGGATCTGCTGAGAAGCAACAAATGGTATTACCGGCAGTTTGTCTATTTTAAATACATCTACGGTGTGAACAAACCTTCATGGGAAAGGATCACACTTCGCTCTGATGAGATGTATGGTTTTAACAGCGGAACATTACAAGGCAGAACTAAAATGATAATGAACCTTGAAAGTGTAACTTATGCTCCTTATAATTTTATCGGTTTTAAATTCGCACCGATTGCACTCATTGGTTTGGGAATGCTGGAAACGGATACACGGAAACTCATGAAGAGCCCTCTTTATCAGTCTTACGCAATAGGTGTGTTGTTGAGAAATGAGAATTTACTGACTAGTAGTTTCGAGATCACATTCGGAGTTTATCCGCATACGCCCGGAAGCAGCGGGCCTCTTTCAAAATTTAATCCTGTAACAAGTTTTAAATTAAAAGTCAGCAACTTCTCAATCGGGAAACCATCAACAGTGGCTTATGAGTAATTCTAAAACTTAGTAAAGTGAAATGGTGGTTGTACTAGCATTAAGTGTTACCGTTGCTGAATTGTCACATCCTCCCGAACCATAATCCATTGTCATTGAAGAATAATTTTGCGGCGACAGGATAAAAGATCCACTGGTGATCCATCTGCATGCAAGTTCAGTGCGAAGTGGAGAATTGATTGAGGTTGTAAAAGAATTTCCATTTAATCCTGTCCCGCTTGAACTCCCGCTGATCAGGTACGCATCATCAAATGGATTCATCATGGTGCTTTGTCCGCTAACCCATTCAATTGTCTGATTGCTGCTCCAGCTAATGATTCCCAAACTTGTTGTAATGCTGCCATTGCTGACAATCGCAGAGTAGGTTAAATTCCCTGCCGTGTTCAATCCGCTGTTGGTAAACGATTGACTTCCCTGAACCTGATTATTGTTATGAAAAAAGTTGTTCAGTGTGATGGAGATGATCGTTCCCGGATTTCTGTATTTCCCGGAATAAGTGGCGATGATTTTTCCTCTGCGGTTAACGCCATCAGAACAAAGACAATTCACGGTTCCGTAATCGATGGTTAATGTTTTTGGATAGGTAACAGTATCGTAGTTGTCAAGTGTCCAGGTCGCACATGAAGCAAGTCGTAGTTGTGTGGTTGAATCACTTACTTCAGAGAGTTGTTTCCAGATCCCGCTAAAAGCAGATTGAGCTTCGGCATTATCACGCGAAAATGTGATGTCATTGTCTTCTTCTTTATCGTTTTTGCGACAAGCAGAAATACTAATGATCAAAATAAGACTGAAGGTTATTGCAAGTCGGGAGCGTTTCATGGTTTTTGATTTTCTGAACATTTATCAAATTTACTCAAAATTCGTTGAACGTACTCGTTCCAGAGAAGGCAAAAAAAATCCCGGAATGAATGTTCCGGGATCCTTTTGAATAGGAATGATTAGTTCATTACTATGTTATATGTAGTTCCGTTCAGTGTTGCCGTTGCATTGGCATCACATGTTCCGGTACCATAATCAAAATTGATTGGGTAAGTCGGATAATCGTTTAGCAATAAAGTGAAAGTACCGCTAACGATCCATGGACAACCAATGTTGACTCGAAGAGGTAAAGTAATGTTTATTGTGTAAGCTTCTCCTGCTTCTGAAACTCCACTTGCATTTCCTGTGATCAGATATACATCATCAAAAATATAGAAAGAAGTGGTGTAGCCTGCATAGAACTCTCTGTATTGTGTGGTGCTCCATGAGCTCGAATTTCCAGTACTCGGATTCGTCACGGTTGCTCCGCTAACTACAACTTTATAAACAAGATGTCCCGCACTGTTGTTTCCCTGATTGGTAATGGTCTGAGTTCCCGTGATCTTATAATCATTGTGGTAGTAGTTGGAAAGTGAAACGGTGATTACAGTCCCTGAGTCAAGGTAAGGACCGCTGAATACTGCTGTAATAATTCCTCTTCTGTTGTTTCCATCAGACCCTGTGCAATTCACTGTCCCGAAATCGATCACCACTGTTTTTGGCCAGGTGATGGAATCAAATGGAGTAATGCTTGCAGTAGCGCATCCTGCCACAGCTCTCAGGTTATTGGAGCTATCTGTAACAG
>JALYRR010000282.1 GCA_030855265.1 Bacteroidota bacterium
CCATTAAGTCTTCATCATCTCCTCCATCCATGCTCAGATCTACAGGGCCGAGTGCATCAAAATCATCTTCCGTAAGATCGCTTTCGCTTGAATCGATTTTGTCCTTTTTTCCGGTACCCGATTGAATATCATCCATCTCAAAACCGGGTGTTTTATTTTCTTCGCTGCTGTTCCTGGAAGCTGCGTTTTTATCTTTTGAATTTTTCATAATTTCATATTTGTTGTTCTCTTCGAAATCATTATGCCATTAAGTTTATCAGTTCTGATAGCGGGATACAGAGAATGAGAATAATTTTAAGGGGCACGAACTCTACAAATGATCCATAATTGCGAAGCATATTTTTCTTACATTTATATAAAATAAAAATTGCGATCATGAAAAAATTTACTCTGTCATTTACCCTGTTTTTATTTACTTCTCTTATCGGATCCGCTCAGTCATTGAACTGGTCGGCCCCATTGACAGTTGCGAGCGGAAGCAGTAATATTTATCCCCGCATAACATTAATGCAAGGCGGAAAACCGCTGGTGATCTGGATGAATTCCACTACGGATAAAGTATACTCGGCGGTGTTGAATGGCGCTTCTTTTACAACTCCTCTCGCAGTTAACCCTGCAGGCCTTGTTCCTTTTATTGCTAACTGGGCAGGTGCAGAAGTGGCATCTTCAGGAGATACTGCTTTTATTGTTTTTAGTTCTGAGCCGGTAATGACCGGTAATATTTATGCAGTAAGATCCATCGATGGTGGAATGACATTCGGAGATACAGTGCGTGTAGATCAGATCGGAAATGACATCCCTAATTTTCCTACTGTGGCTGTTGGTCCCGGAGGAAACCCTATTATTCAGTTTATGAAACAGGACAGTTCCACAATGGCCAATCCGGAGTATGTTGTGAATCGTTCCATAGATGGCGGGATTACGTATTTACCCACGGTATTCCCTGCTGCCGGATTACCCGGAGAGGCTTGTGATTGTTGTCCGGGCAGCCTCGTGACTTCAGGAAACAGAGTGGCAATGCTATACAGAAATAATATCAGCAATATCAGGGAAATGTGGGCATCGATATCGCTTGATGCAGGAGCAACTTTTCCTGCTGGTGCAGAAGTGGATGAAAGTAATTGGATGATCATGTCGTGTCCTTCAAGCGGTCCTTCCGGAATCATGATCGGAGATACACTTATTACCACCTGGATGAGTGAAGGAACATCAGGCGATCCACGGATTTATGTTGGAACAAGCAATGTGCTTGATCAGCAGATAGGTTTTACCAAACAGATGTATCCTGTTGGAACCACCACACAAAATTTCCCGGTGATCGCGGGAAGCGGGGATACTATCGGAGTAGCGTGGTTGGGATACAATGCCGGTATGCAGGATGTTTTATTTTCTTATTCGTTAACAGGCGCATCCGGATTGGGTATGCAGGTAGATACAATCACAAAAGGAGGTTCAGGACAGCAATCGAGGCCGGATCTTTCCTTCAGCAATGGAAAATTTCATCTTGTTTACAGCGACAGCTACGGAACTGACATGGAATACAGAACGGCTATGATTGGTGATTTTCTGGGGGTTGATGAAAAAGCGGAACCAAATTTTGTTGCCAGCACCCGTTATCAGAACGGAAGAATAATCCTTACCATAAATTCAGGAGTAGATGTTTTAGGAAAATGCAAAATATACAATGCTCTTGGCCAATCCGAATCGGAGAAACAACTAACCATAAGAAAAGGTGAAAATATATTTCAAGTGGAGGCTGATCTGGAAATCGGGATGTATTATTTAAACATACATACAGGCAAGAATTCTATTACTACAAAATGCCAGGTTATCAAATAAACTGAAATTAGATCCTTAAATTATTGGTATACCATTCAACAAAAAGAAATATTACTATATTTGCGCCCTCAAAACCAATGGCGAGGTAGCTCAGATGGTTAGAGCGCAGGATTCATAACCCTGAGGTCTCGGGTTCAACTCCCGATCTCGCTACAAAAAAGCCCCGAATTTCGGGGCTTTCGTTTTTTTAACCGCATGGTTTTCCTACGGATAAATATTTTTTTATATATTGCGTGAGTTTTGATCTAAACCGTAATTAAACGGAATAAGAAAAAAAGTACCACTAAAACTCTATAAAAGCTTGAAATCAAAGAAGTCGCCCTCAAAAGGCAAGTCAAAAACTGCTACGAAGAGTAAAGCCAAACCGGTTGCAAAATCTGCTGCAAAGGCTTCAAAACCAGCTAAAAAGGTATTGAAGAAGTCTGCGGCTAAACCGGTTAAGAAATCGACCGTTAAAAAAGCTGTAAAAGCAATTAAAAAGATAGTTTCCAAGATTTCCGCGAAAGCAGTAAAACCTGTTAAAAAGGCTCTTACTAAAGGAATCAGTTCCAAGAAAACTGTAGCACCTAAGAAAAAGGCCACAGGGAAAGAAGAAATAAAATCAAACGCTAAATCAGCGATTACACTTATAAAGACAGTGAAATCCGGAAAAGCTGTGAAGCCTGCCAAGAATACAAAGCCTGAACAACCTGCTAAACCTACTATTCCCGCTAAAAAGGAAAAGCCGGCGAAAGCGGAAACCGTGAAGCCTGAAAAAGTTAAGCCGGTAAAAGAAAAACCATTGAAGCCGAAAGGCAAAGGTGGCCGCAAACCAAAAGGAAGCGGGGATGATGATGAACCGGAAATTGTGCATGATGAACTGATCGAACAGATCATTCAGATCACGAAACGCCAGAAACAACCTAAGCAGCCAAAACGTCTGCAGACATTTGTTAATCCGCATTCTTCACTTACTGTAGCAATTCCTGCCGGTGCAAAAAAAGGTGCTGCAATTCCAAAGAAAGAACCGAAAGGGAAATTCGAGTTGGAGTATGTAGTGCGTGTTTCTGCTGGTATTCTCTATGAACTTTTAACTACTCCAAGCGGATTGTCCGAATGGTTCGCTGATGATGTAAATATCCGCGATGGGATCTTCACGTTCTTCTGGGATGGTAGTGAACAAAAAGCCCGTCTTCTCGGATTCAAAGAAGAAAAATATGTCCGCCTTCAGTGGATGGATAAACCGGAAGGTACTTATTTTGAATTCAGGATCGAACGGGATGAACTTACCGGCGACATATCCCTGATCATTGTAGATTTCGCTGATGAAGCTTCTGATCAGCAAACTTCAAAACTTCTTTGGGATAGCCAGGTCAATAAACTTCTGCACGTTCTCGGGAATTAATTGTTTCTCATTTGAAGCTGAATACTGCTATTTTTGCAGCACAAACCTGTTGATGTGAGAGCCATAATCAGATCCAATCTTTCATTCTTTTTACCCTATCTCGTATTTCTGTTTATTGGCGCTTTATTGCTCGTCATCAGCACCAAAGGCGATATTCATCTTGGCTTCAATTCCTTTCATTATCCCATTCTTGATAAGGTGTTATGGGCTTTTACCTATCTCGGAGATGGCGTAACTGCACTGCTTGTTGTCATTATGTTACTGGCTGTGAATTTTCGCGCCGCATTTTTGGTCGCTATTTCCAATGTGGTTTCCGCCACCATTACTCAGATCTTAAAACATACCCTATTCTCTGAATATGTCCGACCTAAAAAATTCTTTGAGGACTTTCAGGATATTTACTTTGTTCCCGGAGTGGATAATTATTTATATCACAGCTTTCCATCCGGACATACCACTTGCGCATTCGCCCTTTACCTTGCTCTGGCCTTGCTCGTAAAAAAACATTCCTATAAAATGTTCTTTTTTGTGATGGCGCTTACAGTAAGTTATTCCCGGACTTATCTTTCACAACATTTTTTGATGGATGTATATG
>JALYRR010000283.1 GCA_030855265.1 Bacteroidota bacterium
GATTGAAGGAGGCTCAAACACTACAGACCCTAGCGCAAGCCTTCCCTTGTTCTGATCCTTGATTTTTTTGAGAAATATTCTTAGGCCTGTCCTTTACGCTCCGCCGTACTTCATGTTTTTATAAGCTGACTCATCCTGAATTCCCATATCAAATCATAATATAATTAAAAGCGATACAGCACAAATGTTACGTTTTTGATCTTAAGCAGCGATAGCGGAAAAGGATCGCTGCTTCATGTAGATTCAAATCAGAAAAGTTTCTTATATATTGAAAATACTGCGTTAACTAGAAGGCGATCATTTTACCGTGTTTGACGCGAGCGGTAGCAGAGCGGCAAATCGCCTTTTAAGATCAAAAAGGTTTTGCAACTTTTGCCTTCAAAAGTTGAGTACAGAAAAAAAATCCGAACCCGTTTTAAAAAACTTTACTCGCTACACGTCTGGTAGTTTCAGAAGTCCCCATCGTATAATAATGCAAACAAGGAACATTTGCTTTAATCAACTCTTTCGATTGATTGATGCACCATTCTATCCCTGCTTCCTTCACTTCCGCATCTGTTTTGCATTTTTCAACTTCTTCTAAAAGACCCTGAGGAACATCGATCTTAAATATTTTAGGTAAGAGTGTCGATTGCTTTTTCGTGGTTAGAATTTTTAATCCCGGGATAATCGGAACCATAATATCGGCTTCACGGCATTTTTTTACGAACTCAAAATATTGTGCATTGTCGAAAAACATCTGTGTAACAATGTACTCCGCACCCGCATCAATCTTCGCTTTCAGATATTTGATATCCGATGTCATATTCGGAGCTTCGAAATGTTTTTCCGGATAACCGGCAACTCCGATGCAGAAATTAGTCGGTGCTACTTCTGCCAGTTCATCCTCCATATAAATTCCTTTGTTCATCTGTACCACCTGCTTTACCAGGTCGATCGCATATGCGTGTCCGTTTGGTTCAGGGACAAACTCAGGTTCACTTTTAATTGAATCACCTCGCAAAGCAAGTACATTATCAATCCCGAGAAACTGAAGGTCGATCAATGCATTCTCAGTTTCTTCCTTGCTGAAGCCTCCGCAAATGATATGCGGAACAGCATCCACATGGTACTTGTTCATGATGGCAGCACAAATCCCGACAGTTCCGGGACGCTTACGGATACTTACTTTTTCAAGGTAACCACCATCACGTTTTTTATACAAATATTCCTCGCGATGATAAGTTACATCAACAAAAGAAGGTTTGAATTCCATCAATGGATCGATCCCGTCAAAAATAGACTGAATGCTTTTCCCCTTTAATGGCGGGAGGATCTCTATGGAAAATAAAGTGGATTGTGACTGACGGATGTGTTCTGTTACTTTCATAATTGCGTTAAACTTACAGGTTTAACCGATGGATATCGGATTCAAATGCGGGTGCAAAGTAACGGCTTGAACACTTAAAAACCAAATTAATGTGAACAGCCGCGAAATCAGGAGGTTCTCAGGGCCCCTATTCTCCGAAAAATTTAGTAAATTCGCAATCCTTTACAACTAAAGTCGGTAGTCGGTAGTCGGTAGTCGGTAGTCGGTAGTCGGTAGTTCAGTTGGGAGTTGAACTTTGAACCTTGAACTTTTTTTAAGAATTTTTAATCAGCGCATTTTAAAATACAATCAAAGTGGAGAACATCAGAAATTTTTGCATTATCGCACACATCGATCACGGAAAAAGCACCCTTGCCGATCGTTTGCTTGAATATACCAATACCATCAATAAAAGAGAAATGCAGGCTCAGGTCCTTGATGACATGGACCTTGAAAAGGAACGTGGGATCACCATCAAGAGTCATGCGATCCAGATGGATTATGAACTTAATGGTAAAAAATATGTTCTCAACTTAATTGATACGCCCGGACACGTTGATTTCTCTTATGAAGTTTCCCGATCAATTGCAGCCTGCGAAGGCGCCTTGCTCATTGTGGATGCCGCTCAGGGAATCCAGGCTCAAACAATTTCCAACCTTTATCTTGCTTTAGGAAACGACCTTACCATCATACCAGTTCTGAATAAGATTGACCTTCCAAGCGCTGAGCCCGAAGCTGTAAAAGACCAGATCGTAGAATTACTGGGATGCGAAAGAGAAGAAATTCTATCAGCATCAGGGAAAACCGGAATGGGTGTTCATGATATCCTGGAAGCCATTGTTGCCCGTGTTCCTGCTCCGAAAGGAGACCCGAACGGACCTTTGCAGGCATTGATCTTCGACTCGGTTTACAACTCTTTCCGCGGGATCATTGCTTATTTTAAAGTGACAAACGGAAGCATTAAAAAAGGTGATAAAGTAAAATTCTTCGCAACAGAAAAAGAATACAACGCCGATGAGATCGGTGTACTTCGCTTGAAGCAGGAACCCCGAACTACTGTAAAAACAGGCGATGTGGGATATATCATTTCCGGGATCAAGGATGCGCGTGAAGTAAAAGTAGGAGATACAATTACGACTGTCGCCAACCCATGTGAAGGTGGAATTCAGGGATTTGAGGAAGTGAAGCCGATGGTTTTCGCCGGGATCTATCCTGTAGATACAGAAGATTTTGAAGAGCTGCGTTACTCCATGGAGAAACTGCAATTGAATGATGCTTCTCTTACCTGGGAACCGGAATCATCCGCTGCTCTTGGTTTTGGATTCCGCTGCGGATTTTTGGGAATGCTACATATGGAGATCATCCAGGAACGTTTGGAGCGCGAGTTCAACATGACCGTGATCACCACTGTTCCCAATGTATCTTATCATGCTTATGATACGAAGAATGAATTGCTGATTGTCAACAACCCTTCTGATCTTCCTGATCCGAGCAAGTTGGATCGTGTGGAAGAACCATACATCAAAGCGCAGATCATCACCAAATCAGAATACGTAGGAAACATCATGAGCCTTTGTATCAGCAAGCGCGGGATCATTACCAATCAGATCTATTTGACAACCGACAGAGTTGAACTGATGTTCGATCTGCCATTGGGTGAGATCGTATTCGATTTTTATGATCGCTTAAAAACCATTTCAAAAGGATATGCTTCTTTTGATTATCAGCCTTTGGATTATCGTCAGAGTTACCTTGTGAAACTTGATATCCTTCTGAATGCAGAACCTGTTGATGCACTATCATCATTGATTCACCGCGACAATGCCTATGAGTTCGGAAAGAAAATGTGTGAGAAATTAAAAGAACTCATTCCCCGCCAGCAGTTTGAAATTCCAATCCAGGCTGCGATCGGTGCGAAGATCATTGCACGTGAAACCATCAAAGCCATGCGTAAGGACGTTACTGCCAAATGTTACGGTGGTGATATCTCCCGTAAGCGTAAGTTGCTTGAAAAGCAGAAAGAAGGTAAGAAGCGTATGCGCTCCGTTGGAAGTGTAGAGATCCCGCAAAGTGCCTTTATGGCGGTTCTTAAACTTAACGATTAAAAAAGTTCAAAGTTTAAAGTTTGAAAGTTCAAAGTTCGTTGGGGTTTTCTCGCAAAGATTTTTTTCTCGCAGAGGCGCGGAGGTCGCAGAGGGATGGTTCCTAATTCAGAATTTCATTTATACGTCATTGCGAGGGAGGCACGACCGTGGCAATCCCTTTTCTTAGTGCGCTTTAGTAACTTAGTGGTGAAAAATTCTTTAAACACAACCGTGGCAATCTCTTTTTTCTCGCAGAGACACAAAGAACGCAGAGAGATTATTTCTAATTAAATTTCATTAAAGTCCAATTTTTTTCCCGGAGCGTCATTGCGAGGGCTTTTCGCCCGTGGCAATCTCTTTTCTTAGTGCACTTAGTAACTTAG
>JALYRR010000109.1 GCA_030855265.1 Bacteroidota bacterium
CCATCATCCTGATATTCTCAGGAATTTTTCCGGTAGCAGGATCGGCCATTCTGCTGATTTCCCACTCTGCCCGTCCGCCGGCATTGGTCATACTTTCGGAGTCGACAGTACGATCATTCGTTTTTTTCTCTGAGATTGGGTTGTTGGCTGCCATGTAGATTACAGCACTTGCTGAAATAGCCGCGGCAGATAAAAAAGTTGTTTTGAAAATCATGTGATGGGATTGTGTTTATGGATAATCAAATATAAGAGTAAAAAATTAAATCTGCTAGGAGGACGTGAATTCCGGTCGGGCCGAATCCTAATAGTTGGTTCCTAATAGGAATGCTGCTAACAGTTAATTCTACATTTATTTTATTTTTTCGTCCTGTAAAATTTGTTGGCGATGTCGTGATTTCTTTATAGGTATTGCGTATAAAACAGACATCGCTTTATCCTTTATTGTATATTTGAATTCAACTGATTAAACCCGAATGACCGTCCCTCGCTTTCTTCTTTTTTTTATCCTTTTAAATTCATTGGCAAGTTATTCAAGAAATGACAAACCAACAGAGAAACAGATCGACTCATTGCTAAAGGCCGGATATACACTTATATCGAGGGATATCAATAATGCATTTATTCTTTGTGATTCAGCATACAGGATCTCGGAAAAAATTGGTTACGAAAAAGGGAAGGGCAAGAGTCTGAACTATATTGCTGGCATTTATGAGTTACAAGGAAAATCGGAGCAAGCGCTGGAAGTATTCAAAGAAGTAATCAAAATTTTTACCAATTTAAATGATACGTCTTCTCTTATAAGCGCTTATGAAAATATCGCTATCACTTATGCAGGTCAAAGAAAATTTCAAACAGCAAGGGAATTTCTTGATAACGCTTTAATGTTTTCAAAAAAGCTTGGTAAAAAATCCACTGAAGCCATTATTTTGATGAACATTGGTGGCACGTATGAAACTGAAGGCGATCAAAATAAAGCCTTAGAGCTTTACCAGAAATCATTGAAGCTTTTCTCTGGATCGACAGAAAACCGAAGCAGGATTAAATGCATGAATAATATCGGCTACATTTATTATGCGCAGGGAAAGTACAGGCTCTCTGAAGAAATGCTTGAAAACACCATCCGGGAGGCACAATCCTTCGGACTTACCGATATTATTTCCTCCTGCGAAGAGATCTTAGCCGATATCTATTTGCAGCAAAAACAATATGAAAAGTCGTTGATCCATTATAAAAATTTCATTACGAGCCGCGATAGTTTATATAGACAGGAGAATGCAAGGCAGATGCAGGAGCTTCAGGTAGCATTCCAGACAGGAAGGAGGCTTCGTCAAATTGAGTTGCTTAATACAGAAAAGGAAAAGCGAGAATTGCTTTCAGAAAGAGATAAATTGGAAAGCCGTATTATTATTGCTTCTGTTCTTTCTTTGCTGATTTTGATTGCGGTATTTGCATCATTCCTTTTTAAAAGGTATAAGATTACAAGTCATCAGAAAATGATTATTGAAGAGAAGAACAGAGAGATCACAGATAGCATTAACTATGCGCTAAGAATTCAGGAAAGTAAATTACACGGGCAGCAGGATTTGCTGGAATTGTTTCCAGAATCTTTTGTTTTAAACAAACCAAAAGATATTGTGAGTGGTGATTTCTATTTTGTAAAGCGGAAGGATGGGCTTTTGTTTATAGCCTGCGCTGATTGCACGGGACATGGTGTGCCGGGAGCATTTGTAAGCATAATTGGTTCTGAAAAGCTGGTCGATGCAGTTAACAGGTTCGATGAACCTGCCCAAATTCTTTCCGAATTAAACGACTCACTTAAAATTTCCTTAAAGCAAAATGCATCCGGCTCGGGTACACGTGATGGAATGGACATCGCATTATGCAGCGTTGACCCAGCTAAGCACATTCTCAGGTATTCCGGTGCTAACAGACCGTTATGGATTATCCGGCAAAATAAACTTATCGAGATTAAAGCAACCAAAACAGCTATAGCCGGGCACACTCAGGAAGGACAGATTTTTGCCGCCCATACAATTCCGATCGAGCCAGGTGATATGGTTTATATTTTTAGTGATGGCTATGCCGATACGTTCAACGGGCATACTGATAAAAAACTCACTACGAAGAAATTTAAGCAACTGTTAATGGATATCGCCCATAAGCCTGCCGGGGATCAATGTAATTCGCTTGATAAATTTATTGAGGATTGGAAATCCGGAACTTCTCAGGTAGATGATATACTTGTGTTAGGGTTTAGAGTTTAAATACAAAATCTTCGTTTGCGTCCTATTAACATCACCGTTAATTGAAATTTCGGGAGAGCTTTGAAGGAAAAACTTACACTCAATCTGGATTTCAACGAACTGATGTTCTAATTCACATTCAAATCATTTCACATAAGCTTAACTCTATCCCCACTTCTTCTTCATTTCTTCCACTATTTCAAATGCGGCAGGACAAACAAACGTATTTTTCAGGGTAAGATCTAAAATCTGGTGGAAACGCTTGCGGTTGGTATGCGGGTATTCGCGACAGGCAGTGGGGCGGTCTTCGTAGACGAGGCAATAATTATCAGCATCCAGAAATGGGCAGGGAGCTGAATTCAAAACATAATCTTTGTCTTCATCCACATGCAAATATTTTGCAATAAAATCGGAAGGACGCATCCGGAGACGTTTGGAAACACGATCGATATCGCGCTCATAAAAGATCGGGCTGGTGGTTTTACAACAGTTCGCGCATTTTAGACAATCTATCCGCTCAAAGGTTTCTTCATGAAAATTCTGTACAACAGTATCCAGGTCTTTCGGTTTGGAACGCTTCAACTTATCGAACAGTTTCCTGTTTGCTGCTTCGGCATTCTTCGCACGTTGTTTAAGATCCTGGAGGTTCATTCGGATTACAAAAATACGAATTTAACCTAAAAAGGATAAGGAATAAGAGGTTCAGCCTTATTTAAGCAAGTTTTTCGCCACCGGATAAATCAGTGTTTCCCAGATCGCATACTCCTTCGCCGATGGATGCAAACCATCATCCGCTACCAGAGATTTATCCTTTCCCATCGCTTTGGATGTTTCGATAAGATCGACCGTTTTCAAATTTCTTTTTTTGCTTCGTCTAGAATGATCTTGTTAAAACCCGCAATCCCCTTGGAAATATCGCGGCCATTGCTGTAACGGGCGCCTGTACTTGTAACACCAAAATCCGGTATAGTGATCAGGATCAATTTGCTTTTATCCGGCAACTGCTTTTGAATATGATCAATGATCTTAATCAAATTGGATTTAAATTTTTCCTCGCTTACACCCTGCACCCAATCATTCACACCAATTAAAAGTGTTACAAAAGTGGCCTTTGATTTATCGAGCACCGGCAGTTCAGAATCAATTACATTCTGCGTTGTCCAGCCATTGCGCGAAGGATTTGCAATCAACTCAATGTTGATCTTGTCCTTTTTTAAATGATCCGTTAAAAGGACGGGCCATGATTGATTTTTCTCCGCACCGGTACAGATCGTATAGGAATCACCGAGGGCTACATAGCGCAAAGGGACATTACCTGAAAAACCCAACACAGTCACTGATAAAAGAATCAAACTGAAACATTTCATGAGAATTTGTTTAAAAGATATACGATTAATCCCTGACTTTGGTTTACTTCAAAAACTGACTTGATTAACACAAAGAAATTAGTCGTATTTTAGTTTCACGATTTACATTCAAGTTCAACCAGGAATGCTCCGCAATTATTCTTTTCTATTTGTGCTTTTTTTAGTCCGGCTTGTCTCGGCTGCGCAAATAATTCCTGCAACTCGTACTGTCAACTGGAGCCTTGCCGGACTTTCCAACCCAATACCGGAACCTTCTACATCCATTGATATTGCTTCATTCGGAGGCTCAGGAGACAGCATAACAAACAACGATCTCCCTTTGCAGAATGCATTGGCAAGTGTTGCGGGGAATCCCACAATCATCTATTTTCCGGCAGGCAACTACCAATTTACTTCGTCTTTTAACATACCTTCCGGCACTATACTTCGCGGAGATTCAACAGCTAAAACAAATTTTCTGTTTAATCTTTCCGGTGCCGCATACGACCTTTTTGGAATAACCGGATCACCCTCCGGTAATGAGTTCCTGCTAAACGACAGTGCAAGCAGAGGAAATAGCTTTCTGCTTACAAGTGACACAACCGGTTTTTTGCCGGGCGATTATATTAAAATCTTTCAGGACGACTCATCACTTGTTAATGATTCATGGGCATACAATTCCATCGGTCAGATTTTGAAAATAGTCCGGGTCGCCATCGACTCGCTATTTTTTGAAAGCCCGTTAAGACGAAGTTATCTCCTCACAGATTCGGCAAGAATCAGGAAAATAAATCCAATATCGAATGTTGGATTTGAATGCTTTTATATTGAACGCTTAGATGTTACTACTTCACAAACGTCAAATTTTAATTTTGACCATGCAGTTAATTGTCGGATCACGGGAGTAGAAAGCAACAAAACAAATTTTGCACATGTCTCCATCTCATCATCGAGCAACATATTAATCCGAGGCAATTATTTTCATCATGCCTTTGCTTATAGCGGCGGAGGAAAAGGGTACGGAGTGATGCTTCAATTTGCGACCGGGGAGGTGCTTGTGGAAAACAACATCTTTAAAACCCTTCGGCATGCAATGATCCTTCAGGCTGGGGCTAATGGCAATGTATTTGGCTATAACTATTCGCTTGATCCGTATTGGAATGAAGGGAGTTTACCTGCAAACAGTGCTGGCGACATGGTACTGCATGGCAACTATCCTTACACCAACCTCTTCGAAGGAAACATCTGCCAGAACATGGTGGTTGACAACTCCCATTACATCAACGGACCCTACAACACCTTTTTCCGCAACCGTGCAGCAGGTTATGGCTTGATCATGAATAACAGTCCGGCAAGTAACGACCAGAATTTTTCCGGAAATGAGATCACAAACACCGCTACTTTCATGGGACAATATTACTTAAGTGGTACAGGTCATTTTGAATATGGAAACAATGTAAGAGGAACGATAACACCGGCAGGAACTTCAGGTACAATGCCTGATTCATATTATCTTTCTTCTGCTCCGGCATTTTTCGGAGGAACCACATGGCCGACCATTGGAGGACCACATCCTTACAATACCGGAACTATTCCGGCACAGACAAATTTCAATGTTGGAGGAGAAACCAGTTGTTACGGCAATTTCACCGGGACGAATGAAATCCAACACGATGAAAACTCTATATTGATTTACCCAAACCCTTGTAACGGGGCGTTTAAAGTATTTACAAAAGGTTCTGACAGATTCAATCTGAAGGTCATCAATTCTTCAGGAACCCTTGTATATCAGGCCGCAAATCTTCTTGCAGGAAATCTTATTCAACTGAAACTTACTCCCGGGATGTATTTAATCCGAATCGAGTTTAAAGGAAAGATGCATACGCAAAAATTGATCATCGAGTAGACTCTAATATCCCTTCAGCTGTACAAACGCTTCACTGCTGGTTGCAATAAAGACAGTTTCAAAAAGATCCTCCATTCGCTTTTCACATTTAATGAAATGGAAGCCCTGAATCATTCATAAATACAGAATAACCATCGAAGGAACATCTTACCTTTGACAATAGAATCAATAAACCCGCAAAAATGGAAATTGAAAAGGCTGATCAGTTGTTCAATGCACAACGGAATTTTTTTGACGAAGGAAAAACCAAATCCTACGATTTCAGGGTTCAGCAGTTAAAAAAACTACGAACTGCCATTGAAAAAAATGAAGAGAACATCATAGGTGCATTGCATGCGGATATGCACAAACCCCGCTTCGAAGCTTTCGTAAGTGAAATCGGAATTATTTATGAAGAGATCGACCATGTGCTGGATCATCTCAAAAAGTGGATGAAGCCCGAACGTGTTCCCACTCCTCTCTCGTTACAAATTTCAACGAGCAGGATCTATACAGAACCATTGGGTGTTGTGCTGATCATCGGACCCTGGAATTATCCTTTCCAATTGTTGATCGCTCCACTGATCGGCTCTATTGCAGCAGGAAATTGCGCGATCCTCAAACCTTCTGACAATACAAAAAACATTGCTTCACTTATAGAAAAAATCATCGCTGAAACATTTGATGAAAATTACATTGCTGTCGTAACTGGCGCAGGCTCTGTCGTAGGGCCTCAACTGATTGAGAAGTATCGTTTTGATCATATCTTTTTTACAGGAAGTCCGGGCATCGGAAAAGAAATCATGAAAATGGCGGCTGCACATCTTACGCCTGTAACGCTTGAACTTGGTGGTAAAAGTCCAGCTATCGTCGACCGGAATTTGGATCTGAAAGTAACAGCAAAACGGCTTGTCTGGGCAAAATTTTTCAATGCCGGACAAACATGCGTGGGTCCTGATTATTTACTGGTTCATGAATCCGTAAAGGAAGAGCTCATCAAACAAATGATTCTGGCGATAAAAGAATTTTATGGTGAAGATCCGCTGAACAGTGAAAACCTGACACATATCATCAACAGCAAACGTTTCGGAATACTGCATTCCTATCTGGGAGGACTGAACATTGTGTATGGAGGAAAGTCGGATGAAAAGACTCTTTGCATGGAACCCACGATTGTTGATGGAGTCACAATGGATCATCCGATCATGCAGGAGGAAATTTTCGGGCCCATCCTGCCGGTATTTACGTATCGTGAAATGGAGGAAATACTGCCGTTCATCAGAAAACACCGTTATCCATTGGCTTGTTATCTTTTCACAACGGATCAGGTAACAGAAGATTTTGTGATCAGGAATATTGAGTTCGGCGGAGGATGCATCAACAATGCACTCGCACATTTAGCGAATCCACATTTACCATTTGGAGGCATTGGAAACAGCGGAATGGGCAGTTACCATGGCAAAAAAAGCTTCGATGCTTTCAGCCATAAGAAGTCCGTTATGAAATCGAAATTATTTTTTGATCCTCCGATAAAATATCCGCCTTATACAGAATCAAAAGAAAAATGGGCGCGTTTCTTTTTTAAATAAAAGGAGGGTGAATATAATAACCTTTATTTGCCTAAAATTTATTTTTCTGGTCTTCAATAGAATTGGCATAAAATCAAAGGTCTAAAACTTCTACAGGAAGAGTATCGAGTAAAAAGGAAATTGAATTTCGATTTTGAAAGCCAAACGCACGTTCTCGATACTATTTCGCAAAAAAGCGAAATCACTCGAACTGACCGGGCGCGCAGAACGTTCTTCCGGTGGCGAGAATAGTTCACGATTCGCTCGAACAGACAATAGAATTATGATTACTATCCCCAACTTACATTTCAAGAACGAAATTGGGGCTAAAAAACACTCAGTACGACCGAAGCGAAATGCCCGCAGGCCTTAAAATAATTCTTATGAAAATCAAATGACAGAGCAAGCGACGGCCTGTGCAAGGGTCTGTAGTGTTTGAGCCAAAATCAATTATTAATTTACCAAAAATCATTCAGGCGAGTTTACAGAACCAGAGCGATGTTATGCAGATTTTCTAAGAATTATTCTTCAGCCTTGACTTTCCTGCCTGCCGGCAGGCAGGTTTGTTTCTTTTTGTGATAAGACTAAAAGAAAAGGAGTAAAAAAGAATTGACGCTCCGTCACACACAGCATCAACGACCGCCGGCAGAAAGGAAGAGAAATGCCCTTGGGCTGAAAATTACTGAACGATCACTTTCAGCATTTCCATTTTCGAACCATCAGAAACCTTTACAAAGTAAATTCCTTTCGCCGAATCACTCAGATCGATTTCGCTTCCGGATCTCAATGAGGAATTTGAATAAATGATCTGCGCTGTGTAATTGAAGATCTCAATTTTAAAATCCAAAGCATTTGAGATTATCCTGAATTTTCCATTGGAAGGATTCGGATAAAGAAGAACATTGTTTTGAACAGCAGAACTATTTATACTGGTTAAACTGCCCAATTCGTAAGCACCTGCATCGATAGCCGCACCATTTATGCTGCGTGGCATCAAAGCAGTTGTAAACGACTGATACATATTTGCCGGCGTTAAAGAATAAGCCGCGGCAGTACTTCCTGCATTCGTTCCTGCATCGATAGCGGAAACGGCGGAAGATGTTAATGAATAATCATTGATGGAAGGATTGCTGAAACCAACAAGCGCATAATTAATGGAAATTACATTGTTCGATGAATCAAGTACCGCAGGAAGATTTCCTCCGAACATGGTATTGCTTGCTGACGGAATTGAAGCGAAAATGTTGTTGTAAATTTTATAGGTATTAATCCCTGTAGCTGGAACAGTATTGAAATACTTGATGTTTCCGGGATATTGATTGATAACGGTATTGTTTACAAAATAAAAATCCTCCAGTGGATTCGTAGCGGCATCATAACCAACAATTCCGTGATTGGCACCGGATGAACCTTGAATAATGACATTTCCAAGGATGACATTCATTCCACCTTGTGCAATATTTATTTCCCAGCTTCCATATCCGGTAGATTCCTCATCGATGAGGTTGTACAAAATATAACTTCTCTGAGCTCTTGTCTTGATGGAATTAGCCTGTCCGCGCGGGCGATGAAAATAACAATTCTCCACTCTTAATGTATCAGCACTTGCACCGATGTAAATATGATGTTCGTACCCGGAATGTGTTGGATCATTCGGAAGCTGGTATCCGTTGTTTTCAAATTCAGAATCTGTAATGATCACATTGCTGGTAGTGACACTTCCGTTGCCTTCAAGGATTCCGTTCTGACAATTAATAAACTTGCAATTCTTTACAGTAATGTTGTTTGCCTGGAAACGGATTCCTGCACCATTTCCACCATCGGCATCAGAAACCTGCGCGCCGTCAAAAACGATATTCTCTAAATAAGGATTGTCGGAGGACCCGGGAATTTCAAAAACAAAGATTCCTTTTCCATTTGCAATGTCACCGGCATGCTGCAACACAGTACGGTTAAGACCTGTTCCAAGACCAATGAATCTAAGGTTCTTCTTCGTCCATTTGGTGGCATCGTTGGAATAAACACCGCCATCAATATGGATGGTATCATTGTTCTGAACAAGATTTTTCACCTGGCTGGGCAAAGTATACGTTCTGGTTGGCCCGACTTCCCAAATGGTAGCGAAACTAATGTTTGCGAACAAAAGGAAAGCTGCAATTGCGAAAGGGATTTTTATTTTCATAATTTAAAATGGATTTCAGGTGGATTTTGGATTGAAAATAGCAAAATAATTTACCATTTACCCTGATTTTACTTTTGATCGTCTTTTTTTGCCTCTTCGTAGAAACAAAAAATCCCGCCTTTAGCGGGATATTTGTTTGAAAACACCTGATTTTTTCTTTTGAATAAACACACTCAAACCGTTGATTTTGTTGGACTTTTTGACCTATATGGTGTTTATCGATAAATCAAAGATACATTTTGAAAGCAAATCACAACTGGATCGCTGTTTTTGTGTTACACATGAGGGTGTTTATCGATAAATCAAAGATACATTTTGAAAGCAAATCACAACTATCTTTTCCATTCTATTTATATTTAGTTGGTGTTTATCGATAAATCAAAGATACATTTTGAAAGCAAATCACAACTTGGTACAATTGATATGATCTGCCATGACAGGTGTTTATCGATAAATTAGGGTATTCTTCTGATCTAAATCCTTCTTGATTTTGTTTCATTTCAATAACGAGTTGCAAAATATTAAAAACACTTATACATTCTTCAGAATCTAACCTTTCTCCCTAGCCCCGATTGCATCGTAAATCCCCGAGCCTTTCCGGTGAGGGATTGCAGAGGAAAGCGGGTGGATGCTTCCAAGGGAGAAGTATGCCTTTGCTCCTATCTTTTTGAGTCGTTTTCCGCCTGAACATCCCGCCCTATTTTACCGTAAGGCCCTCAAAATCTCTTCAGCAGCCGTCTTTTGATTTCCCAGCCCGGGTTTGGGATATTACCATTATTTTACTACTTTCGGGACGCTAAATTTGTTCTTAATTAGCAAGTAATCTTAATATAGTTTTATTATGAAAGTAGGCATTCCATCGGAAATTTCAGAAAATGAGTTAAGGGTTGCTGCAACCCCAAAAACCGTCAAACGCTTGCAAAAGCAAGGATTTGAAGTATATATTCAGCACAATGCAGGGATAAAAGCAAATTTTTCTGATAAAGATTTTGAAGAAGCAGGTGCTAAAATTGTTGCTACCGCTGCCGATATATATGGCAAATCCGACATCGTGCTTAAGGTGAAGGAACCTTCCATGGAAGAGGTGGATATGATGAAAGAAGGCCTTGTCATGCTAAGCTACCTATGGCCGGCTCAAAATCAGCCATTGCTACAGAAATTAGCCGATAAAAAAGTGAATGCCATTGCAATGGATGCGATCCCGCGTATTTCCAGGGCGCAAAAAATGGATGTTTTGTCCTCCATGGCAAACATTGCAGGATACAGAGCTGTTATTGAAGGTTCTTACCATTTTGGAAGATTTCTGAACGGTCAGATCACTGCTGCCGGTAAAGTTGAACCTGCTAAAGTATTGGTCATTGGTGCCGGGGTAGCTGGACTTGCTTCCATTGGCGCTGCAAATTCATTGGGCGCCATTGTAAGGGCTTTTGATACACGTAAAGAAGTTGCAGAACAGATCGAATCAATGGGTGCGCAATTCTTAACTGTTGAAATTGAAGAAGATGGTGCTACCTCATCCGGTTATTCAAAAGAGATGAGCAAGGAATTCATCGAAGCGGAGATGAAATTATTTTTAGAGCAAGCCAGAGAAGTTGATATCGTAATCACAACTGCTCAAATCCCGGGCAGACCCGCTCCGAAATTATGGATGGACTATCACGTAGCTGCTATGAAGCCGGGTTCCGTGATTGTTGATTTAGCGGCTTCAACCGGAGGAAATTGTGCACATACCAAAAACGGAGAAGTTTTTACAACTGATAACGGTGTTACAATAGTTGGTAAATTAAATCAGCTACCGAGTCAGGCCTCACAGCTTTATGGAAATAACTTATGTCACTTATTGGATGACATGGGAAAAGCGGAGAAATGGAAAATTGATATGGAAGATGCTGTTGTGTCAAGAGCAATGGTAACGCATAACGGCAAAATCAACTGGCCGCCTGCTCCACTTCCTGTTAGTCCGGCAAAACCCAAAGCCGCAGAAGTTGCAGTGGAAGATCCGAAGATTGTTGCTGCAAGAAAAAACAAAAAAGAAGGTACTTCCATGCTTATTAAATTAGGTGTAATTGCTGTGCTTTTATTAGCGATGGGACAATTTGCCCCGAGCGAATTCATGCAGCACTTTACTGTATTTGTATTAGCTGTATTCATAGGCTGGCAGGTGATCTGGAATGTTTCTCATTCTCTTCATACACCCTTAATGGCTGTATCAAACGCTATCAGTGGAATTATCATCGTTGGTGGTTTATTACAGACTAAAGATGATTTATCGAATTCGATGGTGATGACGGTTTTAGCATTTGTTGCTATTTTGGTTGCCAGTATAAATATTGTCGGAGGATTTGTGGTGACTCACCGTATGTTGAAAATGTTTAAAAAATAATTAAGCTTTCGCATCAACGATATCAGTTAAAAAAATAATTAAAGAGTTAAATCAGGATTATGATCTTTATAGAAAAAGAAATTCAAACAGCAGCTTATTTATTTGCAAGTATTCTGTTCATTTTAAGCCTTGGAGGGCTATCGTCACAAGAATCTGCAAAGCGCGGTGTGTTTTACGGCATCGTAGGTATGGGAATCGCGATACTTGCCACCGTTTTGGGTAAAGGTGTTGAAGGCCATGCTTATATTATTGCCGCTATTGCCGTAGCCGCCATTATCGGAACCTTGCTGGCGCGCAAAGTTGAAATGACTTCCATGCCTCAGTTGGTTGCTATCTTACACAGTTTTGTAGGTTTAGCGGCAGTGCTTGTTGGTTTTGGCTCCTACCTTGATCCTGCTACACACCAATTAAATTCTACCGAACATACCATCCATTTGGTGGAAGTATTTATAGGTGTGTTCATTGGTGCAATCACCTTTACCGGTTCCATCGTTGCCTGGGGTAAATTAGAAGGCAAGATCATGAGCAAGCCTTTGTTGTATCCGGGAAGACATTTCGTTAACATTATTTTATTGATTGCTTCTATTGTATTGGGCGTTATGTTCGCGAAGGCGGAAGGCACAGATGGAATGATTTACTTATATATTATGACAGCTATTGCAGGCTTTATTGGCGTAATGCTCGTAATGGCAATTGGCGGTGCGGATATGCCGGTAGTCGTTTCGATGCTAAACTCTTATTCGGGTTGGGCGGCATCCGCTGCAGGATTTATGCTTGGCAACGATCTATTGATTGTAACAGGTGCATTGGTTGGTAGTTCGGGTGCTATTCTTTCTATCATCATGTGTGATGCAATGAACAGATCTTTCTTCTCCGTTATCCTTGGTGGATTCGGAGCAGTTACAGCAACCGGAGAAGCAGTAGCCATGGAAGGTGAAGTGACAGCTCTCAATCATGAAGAGGTTGCTGATCT
>JALYRR010000110.1 GCA_030855265.1 Bacteroidota bacterium
GAGTTGTATACGCTGTTCCTGTTGCAAGCATTGTTCCCGCTGAAGGAAGATCGTACCATGTAAGCGAACCACCTGTCGCCGCTGCGGAAAGGTTAAATGATGCAGGTCCGGGTCCCACTGCGCCTGTGCCTGTTGGAGCAGGAGCAGAGGTTACGGTTACAGCAGAAGGTGCAGATGTAAAGTTGCCGCAAAGTCCTGTGATCGTTACTGAATAAGTACCGCTAGTAGAAGGGTTGATGCTTTGTGTCGATGCAGTAAAACCTCCTGGCCCGGTCCATGAATAAGCTGATGCTGGTGTGCTGGAAAGTGTTACAACGCCTTCGCATGAACTTGCTCCTGCAGAGGAAACAGTTGGTGTTTCGTCAGGATTTAGAACGGTTGTGACAGATGGAGAGATGTTTGAACATGCTCCGCTTGTTACCATTACACTGTATGTATCAGTTACGGAAGAGTTGATGCTTTGTGTGCTTGCACTGTTCGACCATAAATAAGAAGTATATCCTGATGCTGCAGTTAATGTTACACTTCCACCTGTACAAAATGCATAAGGTCCCGGTACAACATTTCCTGTGATAGAACAACCGCCTTCAACTACGGTAATAAACTGATCTGCTGCCAGTGTTCCGAATGGAGTAGAACCACCAGCCGGCCAATCAATTCGAGCCGAGTCAATGCTTGTGTTGCTTCCGATACCAAAATGCAATTGCATGGAATTGGATGTGCCATACGTTTCACCTGCGCGTACTTCGCGAATCTGTGTGCCCCAAGGGCCGTAGATCGTTGCGCGTGCTCCTACTGCATCCACATTGCTTGTAGTTCCGGTCAGATTGAAAGTGATAAAATGATTTCCGTTGTTGTTTGTATTCATGTACAACACATCATTGTCGGTTCCGGAAGGTGTGTTATAAATATTTCCATAAGAAGTGAAAAGATCGATCTTTCCATCATGGTTCAGATCTCCTGTTGCAAATGACAACATTCCCCCTAGTGCTGCGAAAACAGATCCACCTACTGCAGTGAATGTCTTATCTCCGTTGTTATGCCACATGTACCATGAAGATCCTGTAATAAGAATATCCAGGAAGCCGTCATTGTCAAAATCTTCCAGGATGGATTCGATCGGGTCGATGCTGGTAGTAAAACCTGTTCCTGTTAAAGCAGTGAAATATCCTGAACCGTTGTTTTCAAGGATCTGCCCGTTCTCACCATGATTAGTAACCAAAAGATCAAAATCTCCGTCATTATCAATATCACCAAAGCTGGCAGTCCATGTTTGTTTAAAATCAGTGATTTCAATGCCGTATGTCGCAGCAGCTTCTGTATAAACATTGCTTCCGTTGTTTACGAACATTCTGTCTTTCCTGCGAAGATCTGTTGAGCTGGAAGTGCTCTGACGACAGTGTGCAACAAATAAATCAAGATCGCCATCATTATCGAAATCTGTCCAGACAGATCCGTAATTTCCTGAATCAGCAGGATCTCCGCCATACATGGTAGGAGCACCCGGTGCCGTGTTCATCATTGTTGTAGTAAGCGAAAGTGTACCTGAATTGTTTTTGTAGATTTTAGAGTAATCATTATCATCGCAAACAAAAACATCCACCCATCCGTCATTATCAATATCTCCAAAAGTGATGTTCTGAACAAAATAAGAACCTGCGAGAGTTGTGGTAGTTGAAGTCACAACGCCCCCACTTTCAAAAAGTTTAACCAGATAGCAAGCTCCATTTACTCCCGTTACTACATCTTTCCAGCCGTTCTGATCTACATCAGCTGCAGCCATCGCCCATACTCTTGAAGTACCGGAAATGTTCCCAAGGTTGGTATGTGAAAATGTCCCATCCATGTTCTGAAGTTCCAGGTGAAGTGTAGTTGACTGATCCATACGAAGGATATCATCCAGTCCGTCATTGTTCACATCAACAACCGTTACAGCACAACCGCTTCTCATGGTTGTGGAACTTAACAGTGAGTTAGAATTCGAGAAGGAGAACTGTGCATTTGCTTGCAAGGCGCTGAATGCGAAAAGCGTTGCAAGTGCAAAAGGTTTCAGGTGAGTAGTTTTGATCATTGGCTTTAATATTTAGTATAAATAATTCGCTTTTAATAGTTTAGAGAACATTAAAGTAAATCTATTTTTTATGATTTTACAACTTTTTTATAGAATACTTTCTTCCCTGTTTGAATCCTTAAATAATATATCCCGGAAGTTGAGGGAAGATAAATACTCATCTCTTGCTGGTAGCCGGTATTCAGATGCTGGGCATATTTTTTCCCATCATTGCCATACACTTCAACCGAACGAATCAGTTGGCCGTACTCTGCTGTCACATATATTTTTCCATCCATTGTAAGCGTTGGCCAAACATTCACTGCATCACTCTTAAGAGAAGTAATTCCGGTAAGAAGAATATTCGGGATGGTATCCGTCGCAACCAGAAAAGGTGTTTGATCCGAGCTCAGGAACATGCTCTTGAAACGATTAATATCAGGGCTGCTTAGGGTGAACATTTCATCCAGCCATTTAGGCGGAACGGATTGATAATAAATATTCGTGATCACCTTCAGGCTGCCAACAGCTCCAGCCAACGGCACATGGAAATGAACTAAGTCAATTCCGCTTCCTTCTACAGAGCTTATTTTATTGAAATCCGGATCTGCAACCGCGTCATTTGAAATTGTTACTGTATCATAAACCGGGGAAGAAGTAGTAAATCCTTTTGGCGGAATGCGATTGTCTTTTAAAAGTATGGCGCCCCTTTCAAGGACAGATGTGAACTGAGAACCAACATCACCCATCACCATTTCGTAGATCTGAGGAACATTGGACTGAACAATAATATCATGATGAGGTTCGAAATTCGCTCCCTCGCCAATCACACGATATTGATTGTTGAACATGCCCGACTTAAAAACAGTATCCAGATTGGCATCCAGGACAATGAACTGAACCACTGTTCTCCTTGAAGGATAACCCGAAGGAAATTTATGTCCGGCTTTGTTCTCAATATTTACGGAAAAGTAGGCGGTATCTGAGGTGAGGTTATCGATTGAAACGCCAAGATTGATGGATCTGTTCCTGAGCATATCCACTGTAGCTGCAATGCTGGTATCGAAGCGGACATCCGAAGCGGAAATTCCGAGGCTGTCCTTGTTGTTCTTCATCAGGTTCAGCATAAAAAAATTCGCTCCTGCAAAGGTGTGCTGATTAAAAGGTGTGCGAGCAGTCAGGCCGGTTGTACCATTTGCGATCATGATAGGATCCAGCACCTTCGGCATGTGGCAAGTCTGACAACTTATATTGTTTCCAGGATAATCCGAATTTTTATATTCATGGAAAGTTGCCTGCTCAATAAAATATCCTCCCGTATAATTTCCGGCAAGATCAACCGACTGGGTGATCAGCGTGTGGCAGGAAGAGCAAAGTTTTGCATCATCCATGTGCGGACTGTACACAGGAGTAAGCCCTTCATACAATTGCATTGGTCCGACATAAGGCGCTGTGAAAGGTCCGTATTCCACATGGTTAGTATCGTAAGGGATCTCGCCTGAAAAAGTAAATCCGACATTCGGTGCGATGGAATGACAGGCACCGCAGGAAACTCCGTCTTGTCCGAGTGTATCTGTTGCCAGATCGCTCATGGAATAAAGCGGGTTTCCATGATATTTGGAAGTGTAGTGTCCCATGGGGGCATGACAGGAAGTGCATTTGTTTTGAAGATCGCCGGAGTGAGCCGGATTTACAAGAATTTCCTGACTCACCTTTGCTCTCCATAAAGGATCTTTTGCGCTGAGGGCCATCATGGTGGCTTCCCAACGGTCAAACAAATTCACATCATTCCCATCTTCATTTACGTTGGCAACACCAGCGGAATCGTAACCGTGACAACCCCTACAGCTGGAAGAAGGCAGAAAATATTCTCCTGGTTCAATTGGTGCTCTGGTGGGTCCTTCCTGAAACCGTGCGATCTCCGCCTCTGTATGAAATTTATAAACAGGATCTTTTGATAAAGCGGAATTCAGAAAATTGAATCCGATTACAAGCGAAAGAAGGAAGCTGATAATAACTATTTTCTTCATGATTTTTTAAAGCGGTGCTAAGTATTACAAACTTAACGATTTAGGTCAACAATAGCAAATATCTTCGCCCTGTTTGCCTTAGTTTTGCAGAATGCCCGGCGATTCTAAAATCCCATGAAGCACTCTGCACGTATATCATTTATATGAAAAAGCTCCTTCTGCTTCTTTTCTTCTCTACTTCCCTGAACCTCTCCGCTCAATCCGATAGCGCAGCGAAACAGAAAAACCAATTTCCATCCGACAGGTATTTTCGTTTCAATTATGACAATGATTTTTTCAGCGCTACCGACAGGTATTACACGCAGGGGATCTACATTGACCTGGTAATGCCCGTTATCCGACACTCTCCCTTTTCAAAAGTATTGATCCGTCTTAATAAAAAAGCAGATAATTATTATGGCATCACACTTCGTCAGGATGGCTTTACTCCAAGAAGTATTCGCTACGATAGCCTGGTTATAGGGGAAAGACCTTATGCGAGTTTGTTTTTTGTAACACATACACTCGCTTCCGTTAACCAGGAAAAAATGCTCAAGCTCTGCACATCACTGGATCTGGGGGTTATGGGGCCTGATGCAAAAGGTGAAGAAGAACAGAAAGCAATTCACAAAGCATTGGATAATATTCAGCCACTGGGTTGGGAGAATCAGATAGCAAATGATTATGTGATCAACTATAACGCAAGGATCGAGAAAGGATTGATACAAAAAACATATTTTGACTTCAGCTTGAGCGGCGAAGGAAGGCTGGGTTCGATGTATACAGATCTCGCGGCCGGTGGATTGCTTCGTGTTGGATTTCTGCAGCCTTATTTTGCGAATCTCGGTCTGACAAAACAAAAAGATCAGCGCAAATTTCAATGCTATGTTTTTGCAAAAGGAAACATAAAAGCAGTTGGATACAATGCCACATTACAAGGCGGTGTATTTAACAGAAACAGCATTCATACGCTACCGGCAAAAGATATTACACGTGTGGTTGCAACAGGCTACCTTGGGTTTGTTGTCGCATACAAAAGGCTGAGCCTCGAATACACAAAAGCCTACATCAGCCCGGAATTCCGCAACGGTCTTTTTCATGGCTGGGGACATTGCGTGATCGCAGTCTGTTTCTAAAACAAAAACAATTTCTTATTTGCGTTCACAAAATCTTTTATGGCGGACGGTCCACAACAGTCCTTGCGTTTAGGAAACCTGCTTAGTTAAACAAACGTACTTAACAAAGTAGGGAGGATCATGACTTTCTGTGTGGAAACTATTGCACAAAGTCGGAAAATTTTTCATTAGCAGTAAACCCGACAAATGAGTCAGGGCATGGGGTGCGGAACGGAATGTGTTTTGAAAGGATGAAATATGACAACTCTATTTTTTTCGATAATGACAACCACACTTACCATTTTGAATATTCCTGTAGATCAGACAGTAAAATATGTGGACCTTGAAAAGTTTTCAGGGAAATGGTATGTGATAGGTTTCAAGCCAACCCTGTTTGATAAAAACTGGAACTACACAACTGAAACATATACCCTGAATGAAAAAGGGGGTTATGATATTTATACTACCTGGAGAAAAACAGAAGAAGATAAACTCCGCTCAGTTAATTCCAAAGGATTTATTGATAAAAGTTCGGGAAACAGCAAATGGAAGGTTCAGTTCTTGTGGCCATTTAAAGCTGATTATTGGGTTCTGGAACTTGATGATGAATACCAATATGTAGTTGTTGGAAATAAAAAGAAAAGCTTTCTCTATATCATGAGCCGAACTCCGGAAATGTCTGAAAAACTTTATGCTGCCATCCTTGACCGATGTAAAAACAAAGGATACGATCTCAGCAAAGTAAAGAAACAAAAGCAATAGAGTTTCCTCTTTTTTCAGAAAAGCGCACATTGTTTTATGCAGAAACAAAATCTTTATCAAACAATGTTGTCGATGCTTTGGCTGTTGGCTCCATGGCAGGAAATTGATTAAATTATTTTGTCCATAGCCTGTAATAATGAAATCATTTTTTGTCGTCTTTTTTTATCTCATCTATTTTCATGATTGCTCTTCCCAGCAGTTAAAATCTGTTATATATGATTTTGACGGTCAGGACATCGGTGCCACAGATCTTCCGGATGGTGATTACAATAATTTTGATTTGAGTTATGAGGTAGTTGCGAATCCAATTTCATCCGGAACGGCACTCGGCGACAGAGTTTTAAAAGTGGATTTAAATTGGTCGCTGGGAAAAGGGGAATTCGGAAAAGGAATAAGCCGATACATTGAACTTAGTACATCCGCCGACCACCTCAGCTTTTATATCTACAATCCCCTCAGTAATAATTCATCTGCGGAAGCGGAGGTGGTCATCAAAGAAGATGACAATTCAAATCATGTGTATGAGAGTTCTCTGGATGATAAATGGAGTTCTACTGTCATCATACCACGATCAGCCGGATGGCAGCTTGTAAGTGTGCCACTCAGTTTATTAACGGACACAAACACTGGTGGCAATGGCGTTTTCGATGCAGCGTATACTGCAGATGCCGGGATGGTTCTTATAGTTGGAATAACCTTTAAGAAAACGATTCTTCCATCCTCAGCAGAAACCTATTTCCTGGATATGATCTCCTTCTCTGAAGGGAGTTTACCTGTCGGCAGCACTATTACTGATCTTCCGCCATCAACTCCCGGAGATCAATGTCTGTTAGGTGTTCTGGCGTATAGCAGTCCGGCAGATTCGGTTCCCTCCGAAGTGGAAGCTCTTTTTACTTCAGGAAAAAAACTGGATTATGTCAATGTGTTTATGTCGTACGCATACTCGGGAACTGTGCCGAATGCCTTACCGGGCGCATCCATTCAGGGGTTAATTGATGAGGGTTACAGACCCATCATTACCTGGGAAAGCATGTATACTTCTTTCGCACCATTGGATCCTGTGCAACCCCGTTTGAATGATTTAGTGAGCGGCAGTTTTGATGCTTACATGGATGATTTTGCCGATCGAATCAAAACGTATTCGGATACGGTGATCATCCGGCTGTTTCATGAATTTGATGGTGACTGGTATCCATGGTCAATAACGGAGAACGCAGACGACCCGAATCTTTTGATTAATGCTTTCAGATACATTGTTAATCGTTTTAATGCCCGTGGTGTTACGAATGTATTGTGGGCATGGTCTCCCAATTCAAATCCTTCTCCAAGCCGGTTTTATAACTGGTCGGTGTTTGCCTATCCCGGTGATGCGTATGTGAATATAGTAGGCACAAGTGTTTACAATCATCCGATCGCAGGCATTCCTCCATGGCGATCTTTCCGTTCTGTATTTGCTGAAACTTATTATTATCTGAACACTTATTTTCCATCGAAACCACTTTTCATTTTTGAGTCTGCCTGCCGTGAACGAGATGCTACTGAATTAAACGGATCTCAAACCAAAGGAGAATGGATCTGCCAGTCATCACTTGATCTGCAATCATACTTCAGCCGCACAAAAGCACTTGTTTTTTTTAGCACGATAAAAAGTCACGACTGGCGGATCAACTCATCGGCTGAAGCTTTGCAGGCAATCAATGATTGTTTTTGGGAAGTTCCCTACTATTCTGAAACTGTTACATCTTCAACAGATTTTGTTTCTGAAAAAACACTTCGGGTTTTCCCGAATCCATTTTCAGAGGTTGTGACAATTATACCGGATGGAATTACTTCAGATTATGTGGTCAGGGTTTTTGATATGTGCGGAAGAAAACTTTTGGAGAGTAAGCAAGCGGGGCCGGCAAAAATAGGAGGAGCATTGCGACCGGGAATTTATTTAATAGAATTGCAGGAAGGGAAATTGTACCGGCGAATGAAAGTGATTAAGAATTGAAATCCGTGATTTCAAGGCAAAGCCAATTCTTTATTCATCCGGTTCAACGTGGATCAGAACATCCGCTATTTGGGGCAGCTTTAGCTGAATATGGTCTTTTAAATGATGAGCAATCATGTGTCCTTCTTTCACAGAAATGTCCCCCTTTACGATGAGGTGAAGGTCCACATGGTATTTCATTCCGGTTTTACGTATGTAACATTTCTCTGTGTTCAACACGCCCTCTACCTCAAGTGAACTGTCCCTTATTTTTTTGATCAGTTCATCATACACATGCTCATCCATGATCTCTGCAAGCGCCGGTCTGAAGATGCGGAATGAATTATAAAGTATAAAAGCAGAAGCCACCAGGGCAGCCCAATCATCCAGCGTTTCATACCCATTCCCTAAAATAAGTGCGAGAGATATACCAGCGAATGCAGTCAGGGATGTTATTGCATCACTGCGATGATGCCATGCATCTGCCTTGAGTGAAGAACTTCCGGTCTCTTCACTTTTTTTTATCACGATCCGGTAGAAAATTTCTTTAATAATAATTATGCAACCAAGGACTACAAGTGTATAAGGGGCAGGTAATTCGTGTGGCGTCTGAATATTGCGGATACTTTCGAAAGCAATGATTACAGCAGAAATAACCAGAAAACCAACAACCAGAAAGGTGATTAGTGGCTCGGCTTTTCCATGTCCGTAAGGGTGATTTTTATCTGCTGGTCGTGAAGAATATTTTATACCGAATAGCACCAGGATGGAAGAAAAAATATCACAGGTTGATTCAATGGCATCAGCAATCAATGCATACGAATTGCCGAAATAACCGGTTACACCTTTTGCTATAGCAAGAAACGCATTTCCGAAAATACTCAGGTAGGTAGTTTGTATGGCTTTTTTTTCGCTCTCCATTAATTCACCTGAACCCCGGTGGGCAGGGCAACAAATTTATGAAAGTTTTGCCCGATTAAAATTTCGGACATGGAACCAACATACGGTAGCGTTTTTTTCGTTTTAACTTACACAACTGGTAGGCAATTGTAATTTCATGAGCGCCGTTAGTAATTCCCGCAAGTTTTGAAATGGTGATGTCATAACTGTAGCCGCAATTAAAACGCTCTGTTTTTATACCTGTGATAATAGCGATCGCATCATTGTTGGCATAACCCGGAGCATAAGATTTAAACCCTGGAATCCCCCGGTACCAGAGACCGAGATTGAAAACGCCTTGTGTATAATAACATCCCACATCCAGCTGATCAAATTTGTTTTGTCCCCTGTAATGAAATGCCGGCGAGATGAATTTTTTCTTCAGATCTTCCTTTTCCTCTTTATTAATCGCAAATCTCGCTCCGCCATGAACAGTGTAACGAATTGGAATTGTTCCATCAATATCACCTCTTAATGATTGATTTGGTTTATTCAAATGATAGGCTGAAAATCCACCCCAATACCTTGCCGAATAAAACAATGCCCCGGCGCCCAGGTCAAAAAACACTTTTGTCTGTGTTGGATCTTCCAAGGTAGCAACATTTCCACCTCTTGAGATCTGATCACCAAACAGGAGTTTATTAAAGTTGATGCTCCGGATTCCAATTCCTCCCTGAACGGCAAGACGCATAAATAATTTTTTATTCAATCGTGTTTCATAAGCAACTGGCACATTCACCAAGGTTGTTTTCAGATCTCCGGAACCAGCGATATCACTTGCGAACAAGATACCTGCACCAATGTTCTTTGAATTAAAATAATGATCAACCGAAAAAAGATAGGAGCGATAGGTCTTTGTAACTCCCGGCCACTGGTTCCTGTAAACCAATGATACACGCGAACACACATCTGCTCCGGCAAATGCAGGGTTCAGGTAAACTGGCGAAGAAAAAAACTGGGTAAAATGCATATCCTGTGCACCCGCTTTTGGAAGCATGATCACAATAAAAAGGAGTGCAGTTAAATATATATTTTTCATTGCTGCTTCAAAGTAAAAACCAGTTCATTCTCTTTGTTGAAGGTGATGTTAGTGATGTAAGGCTCGAAGCCGTTACACTGAATAGCAACCCGGTAGCTTGTTTCCGGCGCAGTGATCACCATCACTTTTCCTGTCCGCTGATTCGATTTATACATTCCGTACACGGATTTTTTTTCCATATCCGTTAGCAGGATCTCCACATTTGTGATCACTGCACCGGACTGATCGAATACATGGATATTGTATACGTTAAGAGGAACATTGTTGTCAGGAAAATACACCGTGTATATATCCTGGGAGCCATAACCTCCTTCTCGTTCAGATGACAGATAACCCATTGAGGCGTCAGTATTCAAAACAAAAAACACATCATCATCCACTGTGTTCACCGGATGTCCCATGTTTTGCGGCTTTGCAAAAATTCCCGCTTCATCGAAGCGCGATTTAAAAACATCAAAACCGCCCATATTCGTATGGCCTTCTGAACTGAAAAATAAAACATTCTCTGCAGGATGAATAAACGGGGCATCTTCATTGCCAGGCGTGTTAATCATCGGGCCCAGGTTAAAAGGCGACCCCCAGTTCCCGTTCGGGAGTTTTTTTACCGAGTAAATATCTTTTCCTCCTAAACCTCCGGGACGATTACTTGAAAAGAAAATCAAATTACCATCACTCGAATAACAAGCACTTGTTTCAAGATATTCAGGATCATTCACAATTTTTCCAAGTGCCTGTGGTGAACTCCAACGGGCATCTCCATAAAAGCTTTCATAAATGTCACCGCTCCGCAAATCTTTGCTGGTTCGGTAAACAAGCATTTTTTCACCGTCAGCCGAGAGTCCTGTACAGGCATCATGAACCTCCGTGTTGATTGTTGTATCAAGCATTACGGGAGCCCCCCATTCATTTTCTTTTCGCGTTGAAACATAAATGTCCTCAAAATAATCACCGTAAGCATCCATTTTTGTCCATACTGTGTTCTTCCTGCGCGATGTAAAAACAAGGAAATTTTCCTGGGCAGGAATAAGCGGAGCATAGTCTGCATATTCGGAATTTATTTCAGGCCCGAGATTTCTGATCTGAAGTGATTTGTCGGTATTCGTCTCCATGAGAAGTGCTGTATTCGACTTTGCGATCAGTTCATCGATTTCTTTTTTCGAATGCTCTTCTCCTGAACTCATGTATTTATACTGAGTCAGGCTCGCGATAGCTTTTTCAAAATTCCTTTCAAGATGATACAATCTTCCCAGGTAATAATTCACTTCTTCGAACTCTGAAGGGGATACTTTCAGGAAATATTTTTTCGCAAGCGGCCTGAATTTTTTTATCTCGTAATGACAAACCCCCAGCTTAAAATTCAACTCAGAGTTGTTGCTGTCTGCAGGATACAATTGCTGATACATACCCATCGCACCCAGATAATCGCCGAATTCAAATACCTTATCAGCTTTGAAAAACAGCTTTCTGCTTTCTCTGGGAGAAAGTTGAGCAAATGAAGCAACTGTAAGGAAGATAAACAGCACCACAACAATATGTACTCTTTTATCTAAGAATTGTGACATCTCCGCTCTTATTGAATTCATTACCATTGTTCAGTCGTATGAAGGCCTTCCATACATACACATCCTGCTGACACAATTTGCCTTTATAATATCCATCCCAACCTAGGGCGATGTCATTTGATTCAAATATTAGCTCACCCCAACGGTTGAAAATCTGCAACTTAAAATCAGTTACTCCTGAAGTGTAAGGGAAAAACACATCGTTGTTCAAGGCGTTGATGTTGTAAGCGCCTCCGCCTGATCCACCTTCACCCGGTGTAAATACATTTGGGAAAACTACATCAGCATTTGTTACAACCTCTGAGTAAGCAGTGTCCGAGCAGCCGAATGATGAGGTCGCAATTAATTGTATATTGATACTGAGGATCTGTTGCTGTTGATGTTCCTCCGTCACCGAAATTCCATTGATAAGTGGTTGCGCCTGTCGATTGGTTATCACAGATCAGCAGATCATAAGGCAGATCAAGGTTGGTTGAATTAACCGAGAATGCTGCAATCGGGTATTGATATGCATTGATCACGAAAGGCACTGAAGCATTGTTGCTTGTACATCCTCCGAAAGTGGAGACTGTAAGAATAACAAAATAAGTTCCCGGCGATACAAAAGTATGAGTCGGATCCTGCAGAGTAGAAGTTCCTCCATCGCCGAAAGTCCATGACCAGTTGGTGATAGGATCCAACGGGTTGCCGGTAGTAGAACCATCAAAAAACTGTATCGTGGCAGGAGCACAGATAGCATTGGTGTCTGAGGTCATTGCAATCACGGGTGGAGGATTGAATGTGATGGATACCGAGTCCATTACCGATGCTCCACATGAATTGGTTACAGTTACAACATAGGTAATCGGGAATGAAGGTGTTACCAGAAATCCGCCTGGGCCTGTTCCTAGTCCATTGTTCCATACATAAGTAAGCGGACCGGTCGTTCCGTATGTCATCGCGTAAACAACAGTTCCCTGGCCGGGACATATCGGAGATAAAGCGAGTGCATCAATGTTTGCTGCAGTAAGGTCGTAGACAATGGCAGAAACAGTATCCGGTGTTCCTGCACAGCCGTCCGAGTCGTACGCA
>JALYRR010000284.1:0-815 GCA_030855265.1 Bacteroidota bacterium
TTTTAGTACAAATGATCCGGATCTCGCCATGATTCGTATTCCCGAAGGCATGCTTGCAGGAATTGGAGATTAGTTCATTCAAAATCAATCCGCAGGGAACCGCATTCTTAATATCAAGAAATATATCATTACAGGTGACAAAGAATTCAATCTTCGTCCCAGCCGGTGAATAGGAGTGTTTAATGTAGGCGACCAGATCACTTATGTAAGCGTGGAAATCGATCTTGGCAAAGGTTTCATGCTGATACAACTTATCATGGATCAGGGCCATGGTATGAATCCGGTCGCGACTTTCTTCAAAAAGTTCCTTTGCTTTTTCATCTTCAATATAACTGGATTGTAATCCAAGAAGGCCACTGATCACGGCAAGATTATTTTTCACACGGTGATGGATCTCCGCGAGCAGCAATTCCTTTTCCTGGAGAGATGCTTTTAGCTTTGCATTCACACGGTGTTGATCGGAAACATCTGTAATCCTGACCATTTGATAATTGCGATCACTGATCGTGATGATCTTAATAAAGATAGATCCCCAGAATTCATCGCTGCTGCCCGATTTGTATAAAAATTCGGACTCGAAATAACCTTTATTCAAGAGCGTTAAAGAAAGGTTATGCAATTCGTCATTTGACATAGGAGCTTTATGAAAATCTCTTCCATACCGCCCTATCATATTTTCCTCAGAAGTAAGGCCAAACAATTCCACTGCTCTTTTATTCGCTTTAATGATCTTTTTGTCACCATCTACAAGGAAAATCCCATCGGATGAATTATCATAGATCGCCTGCACCTGTTGCTGAAGGAATTGGTTATCC
>JALYRR010000284.1:825-2858 GCA_030855265.1 Bacteroidota bacterium
GCTCTTTTCAGTCCGCTCTCCGACGTATAAACTGGTGCAGAGAATAACAATAACACCAGCAATGGTCGTGAACTTATAAGCAATGTTCATCATGAGGACCACCGTTTGAGAAACCTCCCGTCGGAACAAAGAAAAATCTGTATAATAAAGCAGGAGCATCGCTCCTAAAGTAATAACCGTATAAAAAGTGATCCAGCCAACATTCTTTTTGTAATCGTATAAAACAATAGGGAGCAACACAAGCGCGATATACAGAAGATGAATATCGGCTCCCTCTCCAAAGACGGATGCGATCACAAACTGGTGGACAAGCACAGTACAATACAAAAGCAATTTTGCAACTGAATACAATTTATAATAAGTCAGAAGCGGAATCCCGGAATAAACCAAGGTCAGAAACAGCGAGAAAAGGGCAATGTCATAGTAGCCAAAAGAAGCGAAGCCAAAAACATACGGTAGGGTGAAAACCACAGAGATAACCGCAAAGCGATTCGTTAATTTGATTCGCTTTGTTTCAGAGGCACTAAGTGTTTCCGTTAAACCGGAACGGGAAATCAGATCCCAACTGTTAATTACAAAATCCATGGAGTAGCCGGCAAAAGTAATTCATTTTCGACGAAAACGCAAAATTTGTCGACGAATTTTTTAATTGCTTGATTCTGTTGGATTTGCCATTGGAGGAACCTTTATTTTGTCTTTTTTATTCAGGCCCTGCGTGATCTCAATATTGATCCCGTCAGATAATCCGGTAGTAATAAAGCGTTTTTCAAATATATTCTCCCCGGTTTCCACTTCCACGTAGGTTTTTTCTTTCTCAAAAAGAAGCACACTTTCCGGTATGGAAAATACATGGTCCTTTTTTGCCAGGATAATATCGGCATTCGCACTATATCCCGCCCTTAGAAAAGATCCATTGCTTCTGGATAATGCCGCCCTGATCAGGAACTGAATCGCGCCATTTTCTGTTACGCCTTTCGGTGCGATATACTCCAGCTTCGCAGCGAAACTTTCCTTATCAATTGCACCGATCGTAAGAACCAGATCCATTCCCTGACTGATCTTCGTCGACCTTCCCTTCAAAAATCATTTCTCCCATATTGGCAACAGAGGCAATTGTAGTTCCTTCATTGAAAGTGTTGCTTTCAATTACACTGCTTCCTTCTTTTATCGGAACATCCAGTACCATTCCTGAAATGGTTGAACGGATCAGCGTGTTAGTGGCCGATCCGGCGGATTTTGTTACCCCTTCCTTAATGAGGGCCAGATTATCTTCAGACGCGTCAAGTTCTTCCTTTGCCGTTTTTAATCTCAGCTCAAAAGGCAAAAACTCAGCTTTCGGAATTACATTTTGTTTGAACAGACTTTCCGTTCTATCGTATTCTGCTTTTGCATTTTCATGGCTGATTCGTGCCTGATTCAACCTGTTTTCTGCTCCTGCAAGGTTGATCATATTCGGAATGATCTTCACTTTAGCAATCACATCTCCTTGTTTCACTTCCTGACCTGCGATCACATACAATTTTTCAATTATTCCGGAAACCTGGGATTTCATATTGACTTCCCTGCGCGGGATCACACTACCGGTAGCCACTGTTTTCTTAACGATGGTGGTATCGAAAGGACTCAGCGTTTCATACACAATAGGTTCTTCATTTGATTTGCTATATAAGAACCAGATCGTCCAGATGAAGATAAAGATCAGTCCGAAGAGTAATGTGAATTTTAAAATTTTGCGGATCATATTTTTCGTTTTTTCTTTTTTGTCAATTTATTATTCTGCTCTCAGTGCTTCAACAGGCATAACACTAACGGCTCGGCTAGCAGGGATGAATCCTGCAAGCGCTCCGGAAACAATCAGAACACTTAGAGATTTAATTGCAACACTTATATCAACTGTCGGATTTTTAAACATCTCAACACTGTCGCCCAGCACTGAGTTCAACCCTTCCAGCAAAAGGATCCCGATCACAAGTCCGAAATAGCCGGCAATGATAGTTAAGAAAACCGATTCCATGATGATCTGTGAAATGATA
>JALYRR010000284.1:2868-3781 GCA_030855265.1 Bacteroidota bacterium
AAATGATAGTTCCGGGGGTTGCACCAAGCGCACGCTTTACACCAATTTCACGAGTGCGTTCCTTTACAACAATAAGCATAATATTGCTGATCCCGATCACACCTGCAATGAGAGTTCCGATGCCTACGAACCAGATCAGCGCATTTATACCTGTGAACAATCCACTCATTTTTTTAAATTGAACCTCCATGTTCCAGTGGCCTATCGCGAGATTATCATCAGGGGCGATCTTGTGACGTTCCTTCATGATGGCCATTACTTTTTCTTCGGCGAAGGATGCCGGTATATCCTTTTTTGCCGAGATGGCGAACCAGCCTACCACATCACCATAATTAAATGCATTTTGAAACGTTGTGAAAGGCAGTTCCACTTTCTGCGCCTGTTCTCTGGCATCATCCCCGCTTCCGGAAGGCAAGGTAACTCCGATCACTTTAAAATAAACTCCGTTGATGCGGATGTAGTTCCCAACAGCTGCTTCATCGGTATTGAAAAGAACTTCTCTGACTCTTGCACCGATCACACAAACTTTTCGTTTTTCGCGGATATCATTTTCGTTCAGGAAACGACCTTCATTCATCTGGACCTGGCGGATCTTATTGATGTTCGGATACACTCCGCTTACGCCGAAGTTACCTGTCTTCAGTCCCCTGATCACATTATTTCCACCTTCATAACCACCGAGCTGATTTTGCGGAGAAACCACTTCCAGTTCCTTCAGCTGCATCATCGCAAGTGCATCACCATTTGTAAAATTGAAATTCCTGCCGGGCTGCATTCCTTTATAGGCCTTGGTGGTTTTTTGCGTCCACATAAAAAAACTGTTTGTAGAGGTTCCCTGAAAATCCTGCATAACACCGTTCTTCAGGCCATTTCCGGCACCGAGCATAATCACAAGCATAAAGATTCCCCAGCC
>JALYRR010000111.1:0-10044 GCA_030855265.1 Bacteroidota bacterium
GGAACATGCTCACGGATCCCGATTCCATGGGAAGGATCAGCGATTACCGGCAAATGTGTTTTTTCTTTAAGAATCGGAATGGCATTGATATCGAATGTATTCCGATAGGCGGTTTCATACGTCCGGATTCCCCGTTCACACAACATCAGTTTTTCATTGCCGTTGGAAAAAATATATTCGGCCGACTGAAGCAATTCATCAATGGTTCCGCTCATCCCTCTTTTTATCAAAACAGGTTTATCAACACGCCCTAATTCATCCAGCAAGTTGAAGTTCTGAGAATTCCTTGCACCAACCTGAAAAACATCCACATGATCGATCATCTCGGCGATCTGAGACACTTGCATGACTTCGGTTATGATTTTAATTCCATTTTCGCGACAAACTTTGTTGAACATTTTTAGTCCATCCAAGCCCATTCCGCGAAAGGCATAAGGAGAACTTCGGGGTTTGAATACGCCGCCCCGCATGATCCGTATACCATTTTCAACCAAGTGCTGTACGATCTTCTGAACCTGCTCCTCGCTTTCGATGCTGCAGGGACCAGCCATCAGGGAAAAATTATTTTCACCGATAGTCACTCCATCTCCAAGATCGATCTCCGTTGCATTGACTTTCCATTTTCGGGAAACAAGTTTATAACTATCAGAAACCCTGTGCACATCCTGAACACCATCCAGCCTTCCGATCGAGCGAATATCAAATTCTGCTTTCCCGATACAAACCAGGTAAATTCCTTTTTGCGTTTTTACTTCAGTGGTTTTATAACCGAGAGCGTTGACAGTGCTAAGGATTTTTTCTTTTAAAGTAGCCGAAATTTTTTGCTCTAATTGTATGATCATAATTTAATGATTTGGAGTGAAATCGATTTATGAATGGACAGAATAATTGTTTCAAAGGTTGAACTAAGCTGATACTTCTTTGTTTTTATTTTTAACCGAACTGATAAAATTATTGATGCTCTTATCAAGGTCCGGATTTTCTGAGATTGCTTTGATGAAGGCACTGCCGATGATGGCTCCGTTCGCATATTCACATGCTTTTGAAAATGTGTGATGGTCTGAAATTCCAAAGCCGATCATAACAGGATTCTTCAGTTTCATTTCATTGATCCGTTTAAAATAATTTTCCTGCTCTGTCCCTATTCCGCTTTTCGCACCGGTTGTTCCAAAAGAGGAAACCATGTAGATAAAAGCAGTGGAGTGTGAATCGATATACCGGATCCTCTCTTCGGAGGTTTGAGGAGTGATCAGGAAAATGTTCTTCAGATCATAGGATTCGAAAATCGCTTTGTATTCATCGAGGTACTCCTGCATCGGAAGATCCGGAATGATCACCCCGTCGATGCCTAAAGCGGAGGCATCTTTGCAAAAACGTTCTATGCCATATTGTAAGACGGGATTCAAATAACCCATCAACAGAACCGATGATGATGAAGAGGCGATCTTTGCATTTGCCAATTGCTGAAACAACAACCGGATGCTCATGCCATTCTCCAATGCGATCTCACTGCTTCTTTGTATCGTGGGTCCGTCGGCTAATGGGTCCGAAAAAGGCATTCCGATCTCTATCATGTCAACACCGTTATTTTGTAATCCTGACAAAATACTGCAGGTATCATCCAGCTTCGGATAGCCGGCTGTAAAATAGACAGAAAGCACATTCGCCGTTTTATCTTTGAATAATTTATTGAGTCTGTTCATCATCTGCTGGTTTGAATTTAATAAATGCGGCGAGGTCTTTATCGCCTCTCCCTGAAAGATTTACAACGATGGTCCCGGAACTTTTTACCGTCATCTTTTCCAGATATGCCAATGCGTGCGCGCTTTCCAATGCGGGAATAATTCCTTCCAGTTTGCATAGCAGGTAAGCTGCTTTCAATGCTTCCTCATCAGTAATAGAAACAAACTCTGCTCTTCCGGTTTCAAATAAATGTGCATGAACAGGTCCAACGCCGGGATAATCCAGTCCGGCAGAAATGCTGTAAGGTTCTGTGATCTGTCCATCCTCTGTTTGCATCAGCAAGGTTTTACTTCCATGAATAATACCCGGCTTCCCGAGGATGCTTGTTGCAGCGGAATGACCGGAATCTACGCCTTTTCCGGCAGCCTCTACAGCGATCAGTTTTACATTTTCGTTATCCAGATAATGATAAAAAGCTCCTGCGGCATTGCTTCCTCCTCCTACACAAGCGATCACACAATCCGGATTTTCATTTCCTGTTTTTTCTTTGAGTTGTAGTTTTATTTCTTCGCTGATCACACTCTGGAATCTGGCGACCATATCAGGATATGGATGCGGTCCTACCACAGAACCAATGATATAATAAGTATCCAGAGGATGATTGATCCAGTCGCGGATGGCTTCATTGGTCGCATCCTTTAGGGTTTTACTTCCGCTGGTAGCAGGAACCACTTCAGCCCCGAGTAGTTTCATGCGGGCCACATTTGGCGCCTGACGATCAATGTCGATCTCTCCCATGTAAACGATGCATTTCAATCCCATGAGTGCGCATACTGTTGCGGTAGCCACACCATGCTGACCTGCTCCTGTTTCAGCGATGATCCTTGTTTTTCCCAATCGTTTGGCAAGCAGGATCTGGCCCAATGTATTGTTGATCTTGTGGGCTCCGGTGTGATTGAGATCTTCCCGCTTCAGATAAATAGAAGTACCATAATGTTCGGAGAGGCGTTTTGCAAAATAAAGTGGTGAAGGACGTCCTACATAATCTTTCAGCAATTCTCTCCATTCCTTCTGAAAAGCCGGTTCATTCATGATCTGCAGATAATTCAATCTCAATTCTTCTACATTGGGATATAACATTTCAGGGATGAAAGCTCCTCCGAAATTTCCGTAATATCCTTTTTCATTTACATGGTAACTCATGATGTATGTTTTATCGCAAAGCAAAAAATGCTTAACGGAGTTGTTTTATAATTTTTTTACATTCCTGTATATTCTTCAATCCCGGAGAGATCTCCAGGCGACTGTTTACATCCAGCCCGTATATTTCTGATCCGCTGCGAACAAGGGCATCCACTTCATCTGGCCCAATTCCTCCGCTTAAAAAGAAAGGAGTCGTTCCCCGGTAATCCTTAAGGAGTGACCAGTCGAAAACCTTTCCGCTTCCACCATGCAGATCTGATTTCGTATCAAAAAGAAAATAATTGCATCGACCTGCATATTCCGTCAACACATCAAAATTGAAATCTTCATTCACACCAAAAGCTTTGATCACCGGAATTCTTTTTTTTATTTCATGACAAAAATCAGCAGATTCATCGCCGTGTAACTGGACAAGATCCAGTTTGTACTTTTCGATCCTGCTCAAAATATATTCAAGGGAAGCATTTACAAAAACGCCCACTTTCCTGATCTCCGGGTCAATTTCAGGCAGTACAAAACCCTCACCCACAAAACGTTTTGATCCTTCAAAAAAAATAAAACCGATCAGATCCGGTTTCAACCCAACCAATTCACGGATGTTCTCCGGATCCCTCATGCCACACACTTTTAGCTTCATTTTAAGCGATAGATCATTATAAAATCATTCATAAAGTACCCATTCCCTATATCAAAATCAGCCACTTCTTTGATCACAAATCCTACTTTGAAATAAAAATTTATTGCTTTGTAGTTTTTTCGGTTAACAGTCAATTCAATGCTTTCAGCAGCTTTTAGATCTGACAGAATTTTGGCAAACAATTGTGATCCAATCCCTTTTCGCTGATCACCTGTTTCAATATAAAATTTATGCAGAAAATAATTGCGGTCATCTTTTGTACTCAGCGAAATGTATCCAACAGCAATTCCATTGTCGTATACAATACTGAACTCATGGCCTTCTTTCATTTGCTGTAACAGGCTCTTTTCAGAATACATTTTATCCAGCATAAAGTCGATCTGTTCCTGACTTATAATGGTGATGTAATGTTTTTTCCAGATACTTTCCGCCAGAACTGATATCAGGTGGGCATCTTCAGGGATTGCTTTTTTATAGCTGATGTTCATCATGCTTTAATTAATGTATTACGAAGAAGATTCAATTCTTTTATAAATGAGCTGCAGGCAATTTCCGGACGGCTGTGCTTCATAAATTTCTCACCCATCAGGAAACCTTTGTACCCGGCTTCTCTCAATTCGATGATGGTTTCAGGACGGTCCAGCCCGCTCTCAGAGATTTTGATGAATTCATCCGGAATGTGTTTTGCTAACTGGAAAGACTGAGAAACATTTACACTGAAATCTTTCAGATTGCGGTTATTCACACCAACAGCATCCACCTGATCATTGATCCTGTTTAACTCAGCTTCTTCCCTGATCTCCAGCAAAACTTCCATCCCCATTGATTTTGCAAAAGCAGCCAGGTCTTTCACCTGTTTTGGGTCAAGGATCACATCAGCACCGATGGATCTCGCTTCGATCACCTGGTATTCATCGATGATAAAATCTTTACGAAGGATGGGACAATAATTAAATTTTCTTGCGGTAGTAAGGTCTTCATTCTTTCCTCCAAAAAATTCAGCATCCGTGAGAATACTGAGTGCACTGGCTCCTGCCTGCATATACCCTATCGAAGTCCGTTCAACATCCGCGTATTTGCTGATCATGCCTTTGGAAGGTGATTTGCGTTTGAATTCTGCAATGATCCCGTTCATATCTTCCCTCAGAAGATACTTCCGGAAGGATACTACAGGAGAATTAAAATGTACTGAGCGCTCTAACAGTTTAACAGGATAAAGACTTTTTCTTTCAGCCACCTCTTTTTGTTTATGCGCAATGATCGTGTCGAGTATATTCATAATAATTTTAGTTGATCAGTTTATTAAATGATTTCAGTGCGTTTCCGGAAACCAGTGATTCTTTCGCAATCAGGATACATTCTTCTATAGATTTGGCCATGTCGGTGCATTGAATGGCAAATGCGGCGTTCGCACACACTACATCATTTTGTGCCTGTGTGCCTTTTCCTTTTAAAATATTCAGGAACATTTCAGCAGATTCTTTCACAGTTGATCCACCGTAGAGATCCTTCTGATTGAGTTTATTAAACCCGATCTCATTCGGTGTGAGCAGTTGTTCCCCTTTTGTATTGATTATTTTAAGTTCGGAGGTGAGTGAAACTTCATCGTAACCGTCGGTGGAATGCACAATGGTGTATTCAGCATTTCTGCTTTGAAGCAGATAATGGTACAAGCGGGCCATTTCGAGATTATAAACACCAATAAGACTGTATTTCGGTGAGCAGGGATTTACGATGGGCCCGAGCATATTGAAAAAGGTACGGACACTTAACTCTTTCCTGATCGGCGCCACACTTTTCATCGCGGGATGAAACAAGGGAGCATGAAGGAAACAGATCCCAGAGGAATCGAGTTGTTTTTGCAAACTGTTCCTGTCATTTGTAAAAGAATATCCGAGTGCTTCCAGAACATTCGAGGATCCGCTTACGGAGGACACACCATAATTTCCATGCTTGGTCACTCTTATTCCTGCTCCTGCCACTATAAAACAAGCGAGGGTTGAAACATTGAATGTATCTTTTCCATCACCACCGGTCCCGACAATGTCAACAGTTTCAGGAGAATCAAATGTTGTTTTCAGGCAAAGTTCCATCATTGCATCTCTGAAACCAGAAAGCTCAGCAACTGTAATGGATCGCATGAGGTATACCGACATAAAAGCGGCCACCTGAGAATTATTGTATCGTTCAGAAGCAATGTTAACAAGGACTTCACGCGCCTGATCTTGCGAAAGTGTTTTGTATTCGAATAAGGTATTTAAGACTTCTTTCATTTTTGTTTTACCCAGTTCTCTATCATTTTTAAACCATGTTCAGTGAGCACACTTTCCGGATGAAACTGTACTCCGCGAACATCATATTTTTTGTGTTTCAGGGCCATCACATTTCCTTTCTCATCCAGCGCAGTTATTTCCAGTTCGGCAGGAAGGTTTTCCTTATCCACCGTCCAGGAATGATATCTCCCCACATTGAGTTTGTCCGGAAGACTCTCAAATAAAATATCCTTCGCAATGATATCAATTGGCATGGAAACGCCATGATACACCTCTTTCAGGTTACTGATGGTTCCTCCAAAGGCCTCTGCGATTGCTTGTTGGCCAAGGCAAACACCCAAAATGCTTTTTGTAGGAGCATAGGTTCTGATCACATCAAGTAAAATTCCTGCCTCTGAAGGGATCCCCGGACCGGGCGATAAAAGGATCTTATCGAATCCTGCAATTTCCTTCAGGCTGATCTTATCATTTCTGTGTACTTCGATTTTCGCATCTGTTACCTGTTCCAGGTAATGAACCAGGTTGTAGGTAAAGCTGTCGTAATTATCAAAAACAAGTATTTTCATTCTTTAAAGTTTCTACGTTATTGCTGAAGGTTAAATACCTCTGGCAAGCTCAATGGCCTGTTTTAATGCTGCCAGTTTATTGTTTACTTCATTCAGTTCACTTTGTTCATCGGATGATTCCACTACACCGGCACCGGCTCTGTAGTACAAGGTATTGTTTTTACTCATAAATGAACGGATCATAATGGCATGATTAAATGAACCATCAAAACCGATACAACCAATACATCCTCCATAAAAACCACGATTTCCTTTTTCATAGGTATCGATGAGTTGCATGGCTTTGTGTTTGGGTGCCCCGCTCAGCGTTCCGGCAGGGAAAGTATCTGCAACGATCTTCATCATTCCCGTTCCGGGTTTTAGTTTACCGGATACATTTGAAACAAGGTGAATGACATGAGAATAATACTGGATCTCACGAAAGGTTTCCACTTTCACTTCACTGCAATTCCGGCTCAGATCATTGCGTGCAAGATCAACAAGCATCACATGTTCCGCATTTTCTTTGGGATCTTTTTTTAATTTTTCAGCGAGTTCTTTGTCTGCAAGTTCATTCCCCGTCCGGCGAAACGTTCCGGCAATAGGATGAATTGTTGCTATATCATTTTTCAATAAAAGTTGAGCTTCCGGTGAAGATCCGAAGATCTTGAAATTACCATAATCAAAATAGAACAGATAAGGAGATGGGTTCACCGAACGCAATGCACGATAAACATTAAAATCATCTCCGGTAAATCCACGGCTGAATTCTCTCGAAAGGACCATCTGAAAAACATCCCCTCTTTTACAATGTGCTTTTCCTTTTCTGATCACTTCAAGAAATTCTTCGTTAGTGAAATCAGAGTTTTCAGCATCAATGGTATCAAAAGGATAACAAGCAAAATTTTTACTGGCTATGATGCTTTCAATCTGTGCAATCCCTCCTTCCACTTCCGGACCGTATCCGTATTCGAAAATATGCATTTCATCCTTAAAGTGATCAATAGCGATCACGAAACGGTAGACATGATAAATGGCATCAGGAATGGCTTTATCAGGATCTTTTTTTGCACTTAGGCTGATCTCCTCAAAATACCGGACGGAATCGTAAGCAATGTATCCGAACAATCCAATACCGGGAAATTTCACCTGATCCTGCATAGTTTCAAATGAGGCTGCAAATTTCTGAATGGCATCAGGAACTGTTTGACCTCCTTCAATTGTCCCGGTTTTAATCTGTCCATCCGGATAGTGCGTATGGATGATTTCATTTATGATTTTTAAACCGGCGATCGGCTGACAACAGATGAATGAAAAGCTATTTTCATTTCCATGATAATCAGAACTTTCAAGAAGGATGCTGTTAGGGAATTTGTCCCGTAGCTTCAGATAAATGCTGACAGGAGTTACTGTGTCCGCAAGCAATTTCTTGTACTGAATAGTTAACTTGTATTTCATAAGGTCTGGTTCAAAAAAAAACACCCGTTCTGATAGCAGAACGGGTGATTATATAGATTGGAAAAATTAAATAACAACTATACCGTTCTCAAAGAGGACGACCACCACCAATTGTTATTTATTTCCTGTTTTTTCATTTTCAAAAAAATTACGGTACAAATATAATATCTAAAAGTATGAAAATGCAAATTATATTTATAGACTCAATTGAAATGTATCCGAATGTGCTTCGAAATCCACTTAAAATGAATCACTTATAGGATTTTTTTTAAAAACCAGCTTCCGAAATCCGAACTTCTGACTCAAGCGTATATAAATCAAATTTAACCTAAACTATTAAAGCTATGAAAAAGTTAGTTCTATTGGCAAGCGTATTTTGTTTTGCCTACACTGCAAATGCTGCAGAGCCAATCGATAAAGATGTAAATTCAGAAATTACAGTTACTTCTGAGTGGACAAAAGCCAAAGATGGTACATGGGAAGGTAAACACGATGGAAAGACCGTTTGGTACAAATTGAATGCAAAGGATGCATCTGTATGGTGGTCAACAGACGGAAAAAAATGGGATGCTGTAAAAGACGGAATGTGGCAGGATAAAGAAGGGAAATGGTTGAAGATAGTGGATGCTAAAATGCTGAAATGGTCAGCTGACGGCGGAAAAACATGGGCGGATGTACCAGAATGGAAATGGGAAGGCTCAAACGGAACATGGTATAAATTCGACAAAGACTGGACACTTTGGTCGATGGGTGGCAAAATGTAACCCATCGCGGTACTTCATGAACCGCTGAATTATACATGTTAAGGCTTTCGTTAATTACGAAAGCCTTATTTTTTTGAAATAAGTCTTTCCAGAATAGCAGTCGTACTTTGCCAGTTGAAATTGGCTGTTACAAATTTATAGGCATTGGCTGCGATCATCCGAGCTTTACCTTCATTCTCAATCAAATCAATTATATGCCGGGCATACTGCTCAGGAGTTTCCGCCACAAGGATCTGCTCCCCTGCTTTCGCACCCAATGCATTGTTTGCGAGAACAGATGTTACACAGGGAATCTGCATAGCCATTGCTTCAAGCAATTTATTCTGCAGACCGATGCTGATCTGCATGGGCGCAACCAGCATATTTGATTTGGCAAAATTTTCCCGGATATCATCTACCCAACCACTCACGATCACCCGGTCAGAAGCCAGGTCAGTCACTTTGGAGTTCGGCGAAGCTCCCGAGATCAATACTCTTGCGGAAGGCATCTTTTTCCAGACATAAGGCATGATCTTCTCCACCAGGTATTCAACACTTTCTATATTCGGAGGGTAATTCATGTTCCCGTTAAACAGGACTTCATATTCTTTCTTTCGCACAAGCGGCTTAAAATAATCTGTATCCACACCATTCCTTACCACTACGATCTCATTTTTCAAAGGATGCGGGATCAGGTTCTTATCCTGTTCAGAAATGATGGTTTTATTGTTGAATTGTCCGAATACTTTCTTTTCATAACGCAAAAGACGTCGTTGTTCCATCGCCAGAAACGGCCTCATGTAAAAAGGATCAGTCAGCTTTCTCCGTTCAATTCCTTTGGAAAAAACATCCATATAATCCAGTGTTTTAGGTATTCCGGGGAAGTCCTTTATGTACTCAGCGGTACGGATGAGTTGACAATAAATATGATCAGGCCGGTGTTTCGAAATCATTTCATTGACCTTCTTCTGAGCTTTGCCAAAATAGAAATAACCAACCTGCAGCGGTTTGCCGGTAAAGAAAGCCCTGAAAAGATTCCAGAATATGGTGTATTTGGAAAATTTCATGATGGAAATCGCAACACAATATTTCTGAAGTTCTTTTAAGGCATGTTCATCAAGAACACTGTCATTCAGCGCAAATAAAACGACCTGATGTTTCTTTGAAAGTTGTTTGATCTGATTATAAGCACGAAGCTTATCCCCTTTTTCAAGAGGATATGGCACACGTGATAAAATGACCATCACTCTCATTCGTTTAGAATTTTTGTATAGAAATCAGAAAGTTTTTCACAGATCCGCTGATTGTCATATTTAGTTTCCACCAATGTTCTTGCATGGAGAGCAAGTGAATCAGAAAAAGTTCTGTCAGATAAACACTTGTTTATGGAATCAACAAATTCGCGGGCGTTATCTGCAATTAAAACATCTTTTCCATGCTTGTATTCAATTCCCTCTGCTCCTACTGAGGTAGATACAATGGTTTTCGCAAGCGCCATTCCC
>JALYRR010000111.1:10054-12448 GCA_030855265.1 Bacteroidota bacterium
CCCTCAATGATCTTGACACGCATTCCTCCTCCCGAAGTTAAAGGAACGATCATCACAGATTTTGAATTTATGAACTTTTGCGCATCCGCCACTTCCCCTGCCACCTTTACATTTTTCATGTTCAGATTCATCAACCACTCCGGCATATTTCTTCCCGCAAGATACAGGTAAACATCCGGGTGAGACTTCAACACTTCCGGCCAAACCTCATCAAGAAACCAACGGATCCCATCTGCATTTGGCATCCAATCCATGGCTCCGATATGAAAGACAGAAGGAAATTCCGCTTCCGCAGCATTCACTTGATATTTAGCCAGATCGATCCCGAAAGGAATGTGAATGATTGGTTTTAAGCATCCGTCATTTTTCATCGTTTCCGCATCCCGCACAGTGATCGTTGCAATTCCATCATACCGGTTGAGCATTCCATTCTCATAATTCTTCAACCGTTTGGCCAGTAACTTCAGGTATACTTTTTTTATTGGATTGGATGATGCCTCTGCAAGACGTTCCCATATTGCATACTCTACATTCTGTGAGCGGAGGACAATCCGAGCTTTGGAATTTTGCCGGATCACTTCCACATAAGGCGCTACCCACAACGTTTCAAGATGAATGATATCAAATGCCCCGGCCCGTAAAATCTGAATAAGTTCCTTTTCAAATTCTCTGGAATAAAAGCGAATAATATTATAGGAACTGGAAGAAAACAGATTCAGAAATGCGTCAACTGGCTTTATGGAAGTATCTATAAAAACCGATTTGTAGTTCGTTTTTTTGCGGTACACAGGATCAATGTCCTCGTCGCTGATAAAATGCTTTGGGGTCTTAACAGCCAGCACATCCACGTCATGTCCGCACTGGATCAAACCCTGTGTGAGGATATTCATGGCAATGCTCCCGCCATCTTTCGGCGGGAAAGGTATTTTACTGCAGATTTGTAAGATCCTCATAAACGAAAAGGCAAAACTAAGTACTCACTATTCAACGCTGTTTCATAAACTCTTCCCACATACCCTCAAATAATTATCAGGAGGCATCCCAGCCACCTGTGAAAACGCCTGTAAATATAGTAAATAGCTAATAACAGGAATCGTTTTATATTTAAGACCGAATGATTACTTTTGGACTGAAATCATTGTATGGATTCTACCGTTAAATATCTGATCACCGGATTTTCCGGATTTGTGAGCAAACACTTTCTGGATCTCCTGGAAAGCAAAGGAGTTGCATCGAAGGTGCTGGGCATTGATATCCAGACACCTGAACAGGATATTTCTCATTATAAATATGTGAGTTGTGAATTCCGGAAGGCGGATCTCCTGAATAAGAAGGTGGTGGAAGAGATCATTCATACATTTCGCCCTGATCATGTCCTCCACCTCGCCTCATACAGCAGTGTGGCTTATAGCTGGAAAATGCCGGTTGAAAGTTTCACTAACAATACGAATATCTTTCTAAACCTGATTGAAACGATCCGTCTTCTGAATATTCCCTGCAGAATTCTCTCCATTGGTTCTTCAGAGGAATATGGAAATGTTTGCGAACAGGACCTTCCACTGAAAGAGAATGCCGTACTAAAACCTCTCAGCCCTTATGCAGTGGCTCGTGTATCTCAGGAAATGCTTTCACGTGTGTATGTTGACAGCTACGGAATGGACATTGTAATGACACGTTCTTTCAATCACATCGGGACACATCAAAAAGACATTTTCGTTATTCCCTCTTTTGCCAAACAGCTCATCGCACTAAAGAATAACAATGAAGATTTAAAAGAACTGATCACAGGAGATACTTCGGTTATCCGCGACTTTGTAGATGTAAGAGATGTGGTGGAAGCGTATTACCTTCTTTTCAAAAAAGGGAAGAAAGGCGAGATCTATAATATCTGCACTGGCACTGGCACTTCACTTGATCAGGTGATCTCCACAATGGCCCAGACATTAAATATCCGGATCCATCAGAAAACGGATCCTACCCGAGTTCGTCCAAACGACAACAAAGTGATCATTGGTTCCAATAAAAAAATCCGGGAAGATACCGGATGGAGCATTCAAATTCCTTTGGAGAAAAGCCTGAAAGACATATTGAATTTTTATTCCTGAGCTCAGGAGGCTTTTTTTCGCTTCCTGAAAAAATTCCTGATCGGCTCGATATAAGCATTTGTATCAAAAAGACTGCTATCGGAAGTCGCTTTGTAAGTCAGAAAAACACCTATTGGTAAGAGAATCACAGTGGCCATCCACATTCCGTAACCCGGATCGATCTTTCCTTCTTTTGCCAGCTTCTCCCCGGTAATTGAAAGTATATGGAAAATGATAAAGAAGACAACTGATACCACAACCGGCATCCCCAATCCTCCTTTCCTGATAATCGCACCTAAGGGAGCCCCGA
>JALYRR010000112.1 GCA_030855265.1 Bacteroidota bacterium
CAATAAGATCGGCCAAAAGAACATCATTCCATTTGGTAAGCTGGAAGGATTTTCCGGAGTGGAATGTAATACCGGCGGTTATGCGGATGATGATGGCGCAATCTGGTTTGGAACAGTGAATGGCCTTATCAAATATGATCCGAAGGAATACATTCCGAACAGAAGTGAATCAAAGACAAGCATCACGGGATTCAGACTTTTTTATTCCGATACACTTCTTACAAACAATATACATCTTGAGCATTACAACAACAATATTACATTCAATTACTCAGGTATCTGTCTCACAAATCCCGCTAAAGTTAGATACTCCTATATTCTGGAAGGATCCGACAAAGCCTGGTCACCGCCAACCATGGAGCGTTTGGCCACCTACTCCAATCTGCAGCCCGGAACATACACATTCAAATTGATCAGCTCCAACAATGAAGGTGTCTGGAATAAAGTACCTACCACTTTCAGCTTTACGATCAACAGACCTTTCTGGAAAACCTGGTGGTTCATTACTTTCTCAACACTTGCTGTCATGATCCTCTTTATTCTTTCAATACGCTACCGTATCCGTCAGATCAAAAACAAAGAGAAACGCAAGACGGAAATGAATAAGAAGATTGCTCAGATTGAATCACAGGCTTTGCGTGCACAAATGAACCCGCATTTCATTTTCAATACACTCAGCTCGATCCAACATTATATTTCGAATAACAACACAGATTCAGCGCTGAAATACCTTTCTAAGTTTGCGAAACTGATGCGAAGGATCATGGACAATTCCAAACAACAAATGATCCCTGTCGCTGAGGAGATCGGTGCGCTTGAATTGTACCTTGAACTGGAAGTGATGAGGTTTGATAATAAATTTCATTACGAGATCAAAGTTGATAGTTCGATTGATAAGAATTACGATCGTATTCCATCCATGCTGATCCAACCGTATGTAGAAAATGCGATCATACATGGTTTATTACCGAAGTCCGGCAGCGGAAAAATTGCGATAAGTTTACACCGGCAGGATGAAACGATCCTGTGTACAATTGAAGATAACGGAATCGGCCGCGAAAAATCAAAGGAGTTCAAAAAGCACCGCATTCAGCAGCATAAATCAATGGGAATGAGTATTACCCAGGAGCGTTTGGACATTCTGAACTCCAGTTTAAAAAGCAATCTGAATGCGGAGATCATCGATCTGTTTGAAGACGGCCAGCCTTCAGGTACAAAAGTGAGGCTGATTATTCCGCTGGAATCAGGAGAAAACGAATAATGATCTATTAATTCAGAATTTGTATATTCGTATCAAGAGCAAATATTATGATAAAAGCTGTAGTAGTAGATGATGAGCTTGGAGCACGTGAGTCGCTTTCCAAAATGATCGAAAAGAATTGCAAACACATTGAGATCGTTGGAAAGGCGGATTCTACGTTGTCGGCATACGAGGCTATTACCACGAAGAAGCCCGACCTCGTGTTTCTTGATATAGAAATGCCAAATGGAAATGCTTTTGATCTTCTCGAAAAATTCAAAGAGATCGATTTCGATATTATTTTTACAACTGCCTATGACCACTATGCTATCCGTGCAATTAAATTCAGCGCTATTGACTATATTCTAAAACCCATCGATCCCGAAGAACTTATCCAGGCAGTTTTCCGTTTTGAAGAAAAGATAGGGCAGAAAAACATGCTGGATAAAAAATTCAAAGCGTTACTGTCCAATGTTAAACCGGAAAACAAGTTGAAAAAGGTGGGTATTCCTGACGGTGACGGCCTTATCTTCATCAACCTTTCGGATATCATTCGCTGCGATTCAGACGGAAATTACACGTTCTTTATACTTACTACCGGCAAAAAGATCATCGCCTCCAGAACACTTGGAGAATACGAGCAAATGTTTGTTGATGACAACTTCTTCCGGGTACACCGCTCCCACCTGATCAACCTGGAACATGTGAAGAAATACATTAAGGGAGAAGGCGGATATGTGATTATGACTGATAATTCTCAGGTTGAGGTCTCCAGAAGGAACAAAAACGACTTTTTGGAAAAACTATCCCATTTATAGGGCGATCCGCTAGAGTTAGCAAATTCTCCATTTTCCCTCTCACCGCTTACCGACAAATTCCTGCCGTTAAATAATTGAACCTGCCACCCACACATTGTGGGTTTACTTGCATGGATTTGTAGCGTAACATTGTCTAGAAATCAGCAATAAACAAAAACACTTTACCGCTGAGATCTAAAAACACAAACAGTTCCTTTAAATTATTGAATTAAGAACAAGAGCAGGTGCCGGGGGATTGCAGAAAAAATTAATTGGCACATGGGGATGTTGTTTAAATTAATTGGCAAAAACCCGCACCTTATCTTTTACGTAAAAATTCAAAACAGGTTATCGGCCTGTTTCAATTATAAAATAAATAAAATTCACGATTATGGCAACAACACTACTTCATTCTAACCATTTAAATCCAGAAGCCATGAACAAAAAATCAGCCATCCGCCACGGAAACAATTATCACGAAGATGGAATTGGAACCGTAACTATTTTCCTAGCAATAGCAACTGTAGCGATCATCTTCTACAGCATTTATACAGCCTTTTAAGATTTGTTGTTTTAGTTTGTTTGTTTTAGTTTAGTTAAACCCGGAAGCGGCACTTTTCGAAAGAAGGGTGCCGCTTCTGCTTTGTTTATTTCCGGGCTTCTACTAATTCTTCAACGATCACACGGAAGGGAACGCGCTGAATTTTACTTTCTACCCAGGAGAGGAAGTCGAAATATTCAAAGGCCGACTTTTCAAATGAATCCTCCCGGAGATCAGAAAGTGTTTGTTTTAATTCACGATAGAATTTAGCTTGCTCTTCTCTCTTAGTTGTCTTAAGTACTTTTCCAATAAAATCCAGAAAAGCATTCTCGAACTTATAAACTCTGTTACGAGAGCTTAAATAACGATGAAGATTTTTAAATGAACGTGGAACAAAATCGTCGTGCTTCAACTCAATGTGAATGATCAGACTCATGATCTGTGCGAAGCAGTAGATGTCTTCACTTTCTTCAAACTTAGGACTGTTCAACAATTTATTGATCCATTTTAAAGCCAGTGAGTATTTCGCTCCGCCAAAGTATGCGGCGGCTACATTAAAGTAAAAATAGGCCTCCCGGAGCTTGGTGAACTTTCCTTCAAACTTCAATAGTTTCTCTTCAATTTTCGAAGCCAGAGCCATGCCCTTTTCAAACTCTCCCATCTGAAGGTAAATTGTTAATTCGATACTTACAGCACTGGAAAAAAGCTTCACTTCCAGATCCTCGTTCTTTCCGTCCTCAAAGAATAAAAGTGCAGCGCGGAGTTTCTTGAGATTCGCAAAAACATCATCGTATTTCTTCAACTGACTTCCTACATAAATAGTATTAGTAAGCACCGAAAAGAAAATATTAGGTTCTTCCTTAAAGATCAGCGGATTCTCTTCTATCAGGGCGACGTTCTTTACAAGGTTCTCATAACTCTTCTCATAATCACCGATCCCGAAAAAATAAGCGCTGTAAATATGAAAGAAGAGATATCGGGTTTCTGTGGACAATGCCTTTTCCTCTCCTCTTAAAAGGGTATTGTCGATTATGGTTTTGAACTTTTGCAACTCCGAATCATTCCTCACTTTTCCCTGCTTGTTCAAGATCATAAAAAATCTGCTTTTTATGTTCCAGTAATCATTGTAGTTGTTGATCTTCTCACTGATCAGATTATCTTCCTCCAAAATCTTAATAATATCCTGATCCACTTTTTCGGTGTAATTTTCTGTTTCAATCAGCTTCTTTTCCCATAAGCTGATCTCAAGTAATGAGGAATGTCTCTCATATTTTGTTGCAACCTTTTTTGTACTCATCAACAACTTCGCACATTGATCGTACAACGTTTTTTTGTAAAGGATCTCCGCACAATGCAGTTCCTTTTTCAACTGTGCATCGATGCTGCTGTTGGCGTGAAAGGCATCAAGACTTGCGAGAATAATATCGTATAATCGTCCCTTTGTAATTGAAAATTTATTTATGAATGCTTCTTTACGAAACTGGTGAAGAAGAGCCTCTTCATCATACTCTGACTGTTTTGAAATTGCCTCAAAAAGGATCGCATAATTGTTTTTTTCTCCTAAAGTGTGACGGCTCGCATAAAGGCTGAAATACCGCTTCTCTGATTTGTTCAGTGATTTGATGAGGCGATGCAGATTGTCGGAAGCTTTATTAGACATGTATATTATTCGTTAATTTTAATTATGATTACCTCTATCTTAAAATTCGATTCAGATTCGCTTTTTATTTCAAATCGAAAAAAATCAATTGCCAATCCTCCTCTGATAGCTTACAATAACGTTATAATTAACAGGGAGGCATTTCTTTAATTCAGTACTAATTTACATAATATTAATTCGAATAATGACATCCTCCCATCAATAATACAGGGCAAAAGTCCCGGATAGACATGTATAGATTTAGCGGAATTTGGTTTCGGTGTTACTGAAGACTTTTTTCATAACAAGATTTCAATAATAGCAAGCATTACAGAAGCAAATAGAGCCTGAATCACCCCTTGGACATGTATACAATTGATTTCTTTTGGCAAAAATAAAGGTAAGAATTGAAATAGTTTTGTTTCAGAAAATGCTTTGGCCGGCCTGCTGTATTGGCACATGGGGATGTTGTTCAACAGCAGGCCACGCCAAAGTTTAAAACAGAATCCCCGATTACAAAATATATATAGTTATGAAAAAGTCAATCTGTTTTTTAATCTTTTTACTTTGCACTTTAAGCTTGGATAGCTTTTCTCAGAATAACTGGCTGCAAGGAGCAGGCGGAAATGCAAATGATGAAGCTTTGGATGTGGTTCATGATGCCTCAGGAAATATTTATTCTACAGGATATTTCAGCCAGTCTGCTCGATTCGACAATATGACCTTCGCTTCAGCCGGTATGAGCGATGTATTTATTTCGAAGCAGGACTCGCTCGGAAAATTCTTATGGGTTTCAACTGCAGGTGGTCTTATGGATGAAAAAGGAGTTGCAATCTCTTTAAATTCATCAGGAGAGATCTTCATTACAGGAATGTTCAGGTCGAGTGCCCAGTTTGGTTCTACTACACTGAATGCGGGAGGCAGTTCACAGGATATTTTCATCGCGAAGCTCAACAACTCCGGAAGCTTCGTCTGGGCTCAGAGTTACGGTGCTGCGGATACTGAACTGGCGACGGATATTGTAATTGATGCTACTGGCAATATCGTTGTTTCAGGGCAATTCAAAGGAATCACACAATTCGGCTCTTTCCCATTTACATCAACAAATTATCCTTTAACAATGCCTATCCTGGGTGGCACTCCATCTTTTGATGCGTTTATCTTTAAAACAAATACAAGTGGAACAGTAACATGGGCAAAACAAGGTGCCGCTGAATATGATGACCGGATTACCAAACTTGCCGTTGACAACAGTTCGAACATTTATGCCTGTGGACAATTTTCTGATACAATTGCCTTCACATCTACATATTCAAACAATGCATTCAACGCGGGACTACTTATGAAACTGGATCCTGCAGGAAATGAAACCTGGTTCAGAAGAATCCTAGCGACTCAATTCATGATCTATGATATGAAATTCGCACAAGCCAGATTATGGCTCACAGGTGACTTCCAGGGAACACTCGTATACCTCGGGACACCTAATAACTATCTCAGCAACACGTACACAAATAAAATATTCGTTTTAAAAGTAGAAACAGGTTCAGGAAATTATCTGGATGGAGCTTCTGAAGGAAGCAATAATGTTCTATCCGCAAGGGCATTAGCGATTGATGCGCAACAAAAAGTGTACTCAACCGGATATTTCAAATGCTCCTTTACTCCTTTCTCAGCAACTCATGGCAACGGAGTTTTTTACAGCTCAGGCTACAAGGATATTTTTGTAATTAAATATGACAGCTTGCTTACACGTACCTGGGAAAAACAATATGGTGGTATTGGTGATGACTATCCAACAGCAATGAGCATACATTACAATGATCAGCCACTGTTTGCAGGAAGCTATACCAAGAATTTTAATGCCCCTGACGGAAATAATTTTTACCTGCATGTAAATAATCAAAGCACGACAAACTCTAACAATGGATCCGTTATTTGTGGAAATTCACTCTACGGAAAATTTGTAACTCAAAAAGGTTATGGAAATAAAGACATCCTGATTACAAGACCTGTTGATGCCGCTTGTCCGCTGTACGATTATTTTGAAAGGATACATGGAACGTGCACCCGGGATACGCTCATGCCCAACCGTTATCCTTTCGGAGATACATTGACAGCCTGTGACAAGCAACTCGTTTATATAACAACTCCTACAACTGTTGATAGCTTGCAGGCACCGGAATGGTCATATTCATGGTCAGGCGGATTAACAAACGACAGCGTTTTAATTACATCAACAGGTTGGTACACGATCAGTTATGGTTACGCAGATAATTGCCGACAGTTCGTAGATTCCTTTTATGTAATTATTTATCCTACCCCTGGAATTCCTGTGATAACAGCTTACAATGCAATTTCGTTTAACGCGATTCCTGTTGGAGCTTGTCTTTATAAATCAAGCATCATTGCTGGAGATACAGCACTTTTTGTTGCTTCAGGGATTACTCCGGGATATCCTTTTGTATGGATGCTGCCTGATGGCTCAACAATTTCTAATATTGACAGCATTTATGTAACTATGCCCGGTACATATATTTTGAAAGTAACAAATCCGGGAGGAGGTTGTAATAGCGGAACCTGCCGCACTTTATTCGTTTATTCAACATCAGGCCCGGGATCTCTTCCCGCGAACCCTATCATAGTTTTCACCGATTCGGTTTTTAATGCAACGGATACAGTAAAAGTATGCAGTGATAAGTTATTTGAAATGCAGCTTGTTGACAGCGCATCTTTTTACAGCGGATCAGCATCATCCATTGGAACATTTGTTACATGGACCCTTGCCGGCGGTTTTGCATTCAAGCCATTTGATTCTTATGTTAACACCTTTGGGGATCACACACAGAATTTTCTTGCAGTTAGCAGCGGCAACTGCTCTGTCACAGCCGATATAATAGATCCCATTACCGGACTTGTTTTCGCGAGCATAACAAGAAATTTTTATCTCGATATGTATACACCGCCATCGAATATTCCTTTGGTTGGAGGAACTCTGTTCTTCTGCCCCGGAGATACATTACCTATCACAGCAAGCGGTGGAGATAATTACATCTGGAGCGGACCGGGAATAGTCTCAACAAACTCCCCCGTGAATGACAGTGTCTTCATAAATTTGCTTGGCGACTATAATCTTTCATCTACTACAATTGATCCTGTTCTTGGTTGCTCACTGCTTGTAAATACATTGTTTACTGTAAGTTCCATTCCTTCCCCAATCGTAACGATGAATCCTGCTCATGGAACCATTTGCCCTTTTGATTCAGTTTATCTGAGCGCTGAGCCCGGAACATCCTATACCTGGTACGGGCCAACAGGAAGTGTTTTATCCACTGCACAAAATTTATGGGTAAGCACCCCGGGCATTTACTATTATACTTATATGTCAACTTCAGGATGTTTGCTTGTATCTGAAATGGTTGAGGTTCTCGAATACAGCACGCCTTATATTGACCCTTACCCTGGAATCAGCTTATGTGCAAATGGCTCGGTAATACTAAATGTAGAAACAAATGAAAATGCATTGATTACCTGGGCTGCACCGTTCAGCGGAAGCGCACTCACACAGGTTGCAGACACTGCAGGAACATATTCTGTGAGTGTAACTTTCTGCAGCATTACAACTGTTGCAAATATTGTGGTTGTTCCTGCAAGCGGACCTTCGGTTGATATTATTTATTCCGGAAATGATACCATCTGCGCACAGGACACCATCGTGCTTATGGGAACAAACGGATTTACTGATTACACATGGTTTCCATCAGCCGAAGGACAGTTACTTATTACAAACGGAGGAGGAAGCTTCTCGCTTCAGGCAATTAATATTGAAGGGTGCTATAGCAGTGATAGCATTACTATTTACGAATATCCGGCTGTTGCTCCACCCGCAACAACAGACACTACTGTTTGTGCCGGAACCTTTTTAACAATCCACGCGACAGCATCCGGAAACCTTTTTTGGTATGATGATCTTTACGGAGGAGAACTGACCGGTACAGGAGATTCGATCACGGTTTTTATTGACAAGCCAGTTACTTATTTTGTTTCCAACTTCAACGGACAATGTTATAGTGAGCTGATGCCTTTGAACGTAAATGTTTTCAGCGGTTCGCAGATTCCATTGATAGATGGCGACATGATCCTTTGCGAAGGAGATTCCATGATCCTTTCTGTTGCTGATCTGTTAAGTGGTGCAAACTATTTCTGGAACGGACCGGGCATCTCGGCGGTGAATGACACACAGTTGATCGTATCGCCGGCGACAGAATTACAAGAAGGATATTATTCAGTAACTGCATACAGCAGCACATGCATTAATACATCCGACAGTGTTCTTGTGCAGGTAAACACAATCAACCTGAATGCATTTTCATCCAGCAGTTATACGATATGCCAATATGACTCTGCACTTATTTACGGAGACACACTTATCGGTTCTTACACCTGGAACACCGGTGAAACAGCAGATTCTATCAGTGCAGGCACGGCAGGGATTTACTACTACACTTATACGGATTCAGCAGGATGTTCAGAAGCTTCTGACACAACCACGCTTATTGTGCTTCCAGCTCCACTATCCGTTGCTTTAGCTGACACTTCTGTTTGTGCAGGCACTCCGCTCACTTTCACCGCGACAAGCGACACAACACTTTCGGTTAGCTGGTACAATGGTCTCAATGTCTTAATTGCTACAGGAGCGAGTTATACCACTCCACCTTTAACTCAGGCGACAATGCTGCTTGTTCAACTGACAGGAGCAAATGGCTGTGCAGGAATAACTGACACTGTTCAGATCACTATTCTTCCACCCATTGCGTCACCGTTGTTAAGCGTTAGTGATTCTGTTTGTGCAGGAGACTCTGTTCAACTCATGGCAACAAACCTTGCAGGCTATACCTTTTTCTGGAGCGGTCCATCAGGATTTACATCTTCATCTGTGTCGCCGGTGATAAATCCATTTGATGCAAACGCAAGCGGAGTGTACTCGCTCTACGTAATGAACGGGTATTGCATGAGTGATACGGCGACGGTTGAAATTCTGGCTATCCCATATCCATCATTGATCGTCACAAATAATTATTCCATCTGCATTGGTGATGACAGTACACTATCAGCCGTATCCAATGCCTGGAACATTTTATGGAGCAATGGACTAACTACACCTGTCATTAACATTGCACCGTTAGAAACAACTCTTTATACTGTTCAGGCTTCGAACATGTGTGGAACAGTTATTCAAAACATTCTTGTAACAGTGAACCCGCTTCCTATTGTAAACATTAACAGCGGATTCACATTGATCATTGGCGAAACCGGACAACTTAGTGCAAGCAACGGAGTAACATATAACTGGTTTCCGTCAGAAGGACTTTCCTGTACAACATGTAGCAGTCCATACGTGACACTTGTCCATCCTCAGGATTATTATGTGACGGTTACCGACAGCAATCAATGTACAAACTACGACAGTGTTTCCATTGATGTTACGGATGTGAGTGTAGTATATATTCCGAATGCATTTACACCAAACGGTGATGGAAGCAATGATGTTTTCAAAGTAGCGGGAAATCATATCGAGAGTGTTCATATGCAGATCTTCAATCGATGGGGAGAAAAAGTTTTTGAAAGCAAAGAAATTTCTGAAGGTTGGGATGGAACATTCAAAGGCAAAGTAGGACAGAGCGAAACTTATGTTTACAAGATCATCGTAAAGCTGAATATTGAAAGCGAAGAACGAACATATGACGGCACTGTGACGTTAGTGAAATAAAAACATTTTAAAAACCATGATTATGAGATACACAAATAATATTTTTCTAACCTTAAGTTTCGTTACAACGGTTAGTATGGCTCAAAGCCCTGATTATAATTTTCTGGAGATTAATAATCTTAAAACCGGTGTAAGTTCATCAGGTGACCTGTTTAGCAACGCAACGACGTTCACCTCCGAAATGCCAGCGGGAAGCGGGAAATATTCACTTGCTATCGGCCATTTATGGATCGGTGGAATTGATGCAGGAGGTACATTAAGACTGGCTGCCCAAACATACAGGCAAACAGGAACTGATTATTTTTTCGGTCCTCTGAATGCAGCTGGAAACTATGATCCAGCGAATAATGCAACTATGAACAGAGTTTGGAAATTAAATCAATGTGACATTGATGCTTATAGTGCTTGGGTAACGAGTGGACAACCGTGGCCTTTCCCCATCGATTCAACTGCACTGGAAGTAATAAATAATTGGCCGGCATTTAACCTTGACGGGACACCTCTGGCTCCTTTCAATGACATCGATTCGAACGGAATCTATGACCCAAGTTCAGGAGACCAGCCACTGATTAAAGGCGACCAAGCTATTTTTTTTGTTTACAATGATAAGGCGGGACTTCATACAGAAACCGGAGGCGCACCACTCAGTGTTGAGATTCAGGGAATGATGTACGGATACAGTTGTGATAATGACAGCGCTTTGTATAATACTGTTTTTACAAATTATAAGATCATTAACAAAAGTATCAATACGATTAATTCTGTGTATATCGGAAACTGGTCAGATCTTGAAATTGGTTATCCGGGAGATGACTATACAGGTAGCGATGTTAGTCGCGGCGCCTACTATGGATACAACAGCAGCACCATTGATCCTTCTTATGGAGCCAACCCACCAGCTCAGGGCGTAGTCTTTTTAAATGGTCCATTAGCTGATTCAAATCTTACAGATGATCCTTCTTCATCATCAGTTAATGGAACCGGATTCGGAGATGGGATTATCGACAATGAAAGACTGGGATTATCAAAATTCGTTTCATACAATAATGATTTTTCGGCTCAGGGAAATCCCAGCGGAGCAGTCGACAATTATAAATATCTCACGGGATCATGGCTGGATGGAACTCCATGGACATACGGTGGATCGGGCCATTTAACGGGACCTGTTTGTGATTATCTTTTCCCTGGTTCAAGCGACCCGCTAGGATATGGCACAGCCGGCACACCAATGCCTGCATGGGACGAAATCACGGCAAGCAATACTCCCGGTGACAGGAGAGGCCTTGGATCATTTGGACCTTTCACTTTTGAACCGGGTGAAACGCAGGAAATTGATTTTGCTTACGTATTTGCAAAAGCAACCAGCGGAGGGAATTTAGCAAGTGTCACTTTGATGCAGGAACGTATAGATAGTATCCGTGCAAAATTTCAGAATCCAATTTTAGGTTGTGGATGCAGTGGTATTACTTCTATCACCGAAACAGAAAACAATCCGAATCTTTCCATTTACCCCAACCCCACCAGCAACAATTTGAACATTGACTATTCCACGAATTCTAAAAACTATCTTCTGAGAATTATTGATGCTACCGGCAGGATCATTTCATCAGAAAATAAATCCAGCGGTCTGCAGGTTATTTCTACAGAGAGTTTGCAACCAGGTATTTATCTGCTGAACATTCTGGATAATGGTAAATCCATTACTAAACGGTTCATACGTCAATAAGAGAGGAGTCAACATTGAAAGGTAGAAATAAACTCTTCGTCTAAAAAGAACAACCAAGGGATGTTCCCGGCGTTCAATCAAACGTATGTCAAATGCAATGGCTGATATTCTTACCGTAATTGATAATTCCGCACTGGAGTTGAATTACGTATGCAATACTAATCATGTTAGCTTTTCGATAGCTGATTACGACGGGAACATCCTTATCAGAGGGCCTTTTGAAGAGATTGAAAATTTCAGGATCGATATTATCGGTATTCCGAAAGGTAGGTATATGCTCTGTTTAATTGATGGAGATACTCTTACAAAATTGCGTTTTGTGAAAAACTAAAAATTCTTACGGAAGCATCTTTCAGCAAAAACACCCAGCTCCTTCACTGTTTCTTTCGGCGCCTCATAAAAGCCCATGTGAGCAGCATCCTCCAGCATAAGAGCAGATGGATATTTACATAATCCCATTTGAGGGTACATGCTTTCAAATGGAATGACAGTGTCTTTTTTTCCACTTATAAAAAGGACAGGATATTCCGCAAACTTCAGAATCAGATCCCGGCTTTTTCTTTCTTTCATTCCTTCCAGACTGTTTATGATCGATTGCTTAGTAATGGCTGCAGCTATCTTCTTTACTTTTTCAACTTCAGCTTTTAGCTTCGGCAAATTTTCCGGTGCGAAGAGAGATGTCACCACCTCGGCAACATAATGACGATGTTCTTTTTTAACCAGTCGGATCA